>DATKSK010000046.1 GCA_035531755.1 Acidimicrobiales bacterium
CACTTATGCCGGTAATCAGAGATTACCGAAGCCCTTCGGGCGGCATAAGTGCAGATCATGCCGGTAATCGTTCGCTGCTCTGCTGAATGAAACGACGTGACGATTACCGGCATATCTGATTCTTTGTGCGTGGGGTCGTGTCGCCATGTGATCAAGGCCCGAGTGTCTCGTGGGACAGCGAACTCCTCGCTGCCCCGGGGTCGCTGAGAGTCACACCGGGTGACTCCAGGCGTAGGCTTCCCCTATGAAGCGGGGGCACTTGTCCTGTGTCTTGTGGGCCGACGCCACGCTCAAAGTTCGCAGTGAACGAGGGGCCGCTCTCCCTCTGATGACGGTAGTCATCTTTCTCACCCTGGTGGCAGGCGCTGCAGTCGGCTCGGCCATGACTGCGCCCGCTCAATCCTCGTTCACAGCCGCACCGACAACCCCGGTTCCACTTCCCACTACCGTTCCTCCTCCGACAAGCACAGAGCCACCTACGACGACGACCGTCCCGGCGCCGCCGACAAGCACCGTGCCTTCTACCACTATCACTGTCCCCATCGGCTCCGTCCCGCCCGCCGGTGCGTTGTCAAGCGCCATCGAACTACCCACGACCACACTGGTGGGGGGCTCCACGGTCAGTGGTGTGCTCGTTGTAACGAACCATACCGACAAGACCATCAACCTGACCGAGACCTGCTCCCCGGACTGGGAGGTCGGTCTCCAATCAGCGACCATCCCGTTCAACCCTGCCTTCCCGGCGGATTGCAGCACAGGTCCGTTCCTTCTCCAGCCGGGGACGAACCGCCTGCCCTTTACCCTCGACGTGAGTTACAACGCTTGTACGAACGGTGGGGGCGCCTCTCCATCGGTCCCGCCCTGTCTCACCGGAGGAATACCGCCCCTGCCTCCGGGCCCATACCAGGCGATACTCGTGGGTCCCTCGGCGCTCAGCGCGAAGCCCGTTGACGTCGAGGTGGTCCCTCCACCCGGCTGACTGGGGTGTCTCGCGCGAACGCGGTAGCGCGTACTGCCGGGATTGCTCGGCCAGCCCGGACGACCTCGTCAGGGACGATGACGGCAAATGCTCTGGTCCGGTGATACTGCTCGGGCGGCTCCCTGGCCAGGGCGAGCAGATCGGCACGTACCGGGTGCTCCAGCATGCGGCCCGCTCGATGTTGAACCCGGATCCAATGATCCGAGATTCTCATGATCTTCACAGCGGGTGCCTAGTTCACCCCAATCCTCGCCTGAGAGCATGAATTCAAGACGGAATCCCCAAATCCCGGAGTTGGTCCATGCTCGGCAGCACCACCGCTCGTAAGGAAACAACAGATCGGGGACGGAGGGCATGGTTTGGGCGGCACCGGCTCCAATCCATCGTCATCGCCGTTGCGTCAGTGGGGATGTTGGCGGGCTACCACGTCACCAGTCCGAAGACGGCGCCGAACACTGCCCTACGGGGAAACCACATCGTCATCACGACCTCAACTGACGGGACGGGTGGGACGGAATCGAAAGTCGACGTAGGTGACACAGATGAGCCGCTAGGGACTCCGCCACATAGTCTATGACCGATGTAGAGACCGACCGGAATTGCCGGGAGTAGCGCACCCCCCCCGGGGGTCCCTGACCGGCCAGACCATCCGGGATCGCTCCAGGCCGCGGGATTTGCGGGTGCCCTGTCGAGCCTCACGGCCAGGGCCGATGTATCGGCACGTTGCGCGTACCCTCCCCGGGCGTGTGCCCGTCAGTGTGCAGCGTTCGAAGCCAGAGTCGATGCAAAGATCTGCCAAGCCAGCAAGCTCTTGGCGACAAGGGACAACGTGACATACGCCCGCTCGCCAGCCAGATAGTCCTTCCACCGGCCCACCTGCCTGTACTGCAGCCACTGGTTGACGGCGAAGCAATTGAAGAAGGCAAAGAGGGAAAAGAAGATCCCATACACGAACCCTGGTGGGTGCGCGCCGGCGCCCGGTCCGAACAGATAGATGGCTATGGCGATCCAGGGGACGATGCCGGCGATGCAGCCAATCCAAAAGGGTCCGAGTCCCGCCCCGGGGGTTTCGTAGCGCTCCTGCATCCAGCCAAACCCGATCATCGAGGCATTGACGCCCACCAGGGCAACCAGGGCGGCGATGTCGTTGATGCCGACAAGCATGGCGATCAGCACGATCATGATCGAGGCGCTCAGCGAGTACTCCAACCAGCGGTAGGGGTTACGGCCCTTGCCGAGTTGGACCTGATACGACGTCCAACCGGGGCCCGCCACGGTGAAGTGCGCCAGAGCCGAGAGTGCGAAGAAGGCAGCGATGGCCCAGGGAAAGCTGAGGTTGAACAAGGAGACCGTCTGGCTTCCCACCGTCGGGCCAGGAGGGCCCGTCATGTAGGTGGCCCGTACGGGCAAAGCGAAGGCGTGGGCCAGAACCACAATGGCCCCTGCTTGCGCCAAGTGGAGGAACCCCGCCACGAGGTTGTAGGGACGGAGTCGAGCCAGTGATGAAGCGCTGTTACCCACATCGTAAGCATAGGCTCCGTGGTCCGAGGGCTTCGGACGCACTCGTCGCCAAGCCCGGGCGTTCTACTCTGGCGGCTCATGTCGTGCGGCTGCCCGACCCCAGCCCCCGCTTAGGCTGACCGAGTGCATTCCGACACCGCCTTCCCGAGCGTCTTGGCCCGCGACCTTCAGGGTCTCGATGTCAGGCTCCCTGGTGCGTTTCGCGGCGAGCGCAACATCGTGCTCATCGCGTTCTACCGTCGTCATCAGGAACTCGTCGATTCCTGGGTGCCCTGGCTCGAAGAGCACGTGGCAACCGATCCCGATCTCCAGTTCTACGAGTTGCCCACCATCGGCCGGATCTGGGCGCCGATGCGTAACCTTATCGACGGAGGGATGGCGGCGGCGATCCGGGAACCAAGGATCCTCAAGCGCACCTTGACCGTCTACGGCGATGTGCGTCACGTGACGCGACCTCTCGGCATCGAGGATCGCTCTACGATTGCCCTCGTCCTTGTGGACAGTTCAGGCATTGTGCGATGGTCCGGCGCAGGCGGGTTTGATCCGGATGTCGCCCGAGATCTTCTGCGGGCGATGGGCGATTCGTAGGCAGCTTCGCTGCCGGGGGATGCCGAAATCGATGTGTTTCTTACCAACGTGGTGGATGGAGCGGCCCAATCAGTGGTGGGGGCCTAGACATGACCGCAGTTCCGCGGACGTTGCGGTGACTGTCGCCATGAGGTCGCGGTCATGAAGACCATGGTGATCACGGGTGGTGGGCGTGGTTTGGGGCGGATCACTGCCGAGAAGCTCGCTCGAGCCGGCCATCAGGTGGTACTCGTAGCGCGAATCCGCTCCGCCGCCGATACTGCCGCACGCGAGATCCGTGCGGGTTGGCCGACGGCGATTGTCGACCCAAGGGCGGTCGACTCGTCCTCCATGGATTCGATCAGGGCGTTCGCTCCCGCGTTGGCCGACGACCTGGGTCGGATCGACGTGTTATTCAACATCGCCGGCGTGATGCAGACCAGCCCCACGCGGCGAATCACCATGGACGGCTTTGAGGAGACCTTCGCCGTCAATGCGTTGGCGCCCTTCCTGCTCACCGGGCTGCTACTCCCGGCGCTTGAGCGTGCCGATGCCGCCCGGGTGGTCAATGTGAGTTCACGGCTCCACCTGCCAGGTTCTCGGGGCAAACCCGTCAACTTCGACTTCGACGATCCCCAACTCGAAAGTGGGTACAACCCCGATCGGGCCTACAAGAACTCGAAGCTGGCCGTCTTGTGGTTTACCTACGAACTTCAGCGCCGGTTGGGGGCGAGCGCCGTCACGGTCAATGCCGTCTGCCCCGGATTCGTCCCCACGACTGCCGCGGCGAGCACCTCCGGCGCGATGCACTGGCTCATGGTCCACGTCATGCCGCACATGCCCTTCGCGACTAGCGTCGATGCCGCCACGGACTCCTTCGTGTTCATGGCTGTCGATCCCTCGCTCGGTGGAGTGGGGGGTAGGTTCTTCGGAGAGAAGCACGAACTCCGATCAAGTCCCGAGTCATACGACCTGGACAAGGCCAGACACTTCTGGGAACTGGCGACAGAGCTCACGAGCCTGTAGGGGCACGAGAACCGGCTAGAGCCACAGCGCGCAAGTGCCAGGAGTGCTCGGCCAGGGGGCCGCCTGATCAGCCCAGACGCACAGGATCACTGTGTGCCACGAACGAAAGGAAGGTGACGATGTAGAGGATCGCCGCCAGCCAATCGATGCTGTACCGGAGATGGGGGTCGGCCCCCCGGGATCGCCCTGCAGGGGGAGGTCCCAAACCACCGCAAGCTGCGTCGGTCAAGAGCCGGGGTGGTGAGCGTTGCGGACAAGGTGCACCGAGAGTGCGTCAGGTGTGGACCAGGAAGGCGAGCGAGAGCGAACCGCTGATGACGTGTCGAGAGTGCCTACCGACATCGAAACCAGGTCAGAGTGATAGGTCTGGGATGAGTTCGGGAGTTCCCTGTATCACTGCCCGAGCGGTGTCCGGCATGGAGGCGGCGCGAGCCTGGTCCAGGCTCCGGTACGGAACGTGGGAACCTGTCGTCCCGATAGCGACGGCCGTTCACTGGACCGAAATGGTCCCCCGGCCGCGAGAGGGAGAACCCCAAGCAGAGACGACGGCGAGGGCGAGAGTACCGATGCGGGGCACAGGGGCAGACCGGCCCGTCGTAGCGATGAGGCCCGGTAATGCGGGCGGAGCAAAGGGGCCGGGTCATCCGGGCTCGGGCGGTGGTCAACCGTGGTGACACGGGAGGAGCCGACGAACGAGTCGAAGCCAAAGGCACAGAAGTCGTTTGCCATCTCCAAAACGGGTGGTCTGGGAGGCCTACGAGAAGGTCAAGGCCAACCAGGGGGCCGCCGGTGTCGACGAGGAGTCCATCTCCGACTTCGAGGTTGACCTCAAGGACAACCTCTACAAGCTCTGGAACCGGATGTCCTCGGGGAGCTATTTCCCGGCGCCGGTTCGGGCCGTGGAGATACCGAAGAAGGCAGGTGGGGTCCGCATCCTCGGGGTTCCCACCGTGGCGGACCGAGTCGCCCAGACCGTGGTGGCCATGTACCTGGAGCCCGAGGTGGAGCCGCTGTTCCACCCTGACTCCTATGGCTATCGCCCGGGGCGCTCGGCTCTCGATGCGGTGGCGAGCTGCCGGGTGCGCTGTCAGAAGATGGGCTGGGTGATCGATCTCGACATCCGGGCCTTCTTCGACAGCTTGGACCACGATCTTGTCCTTCGCACGGTGTCGAAGCACACGGGACTGGCATGGGTGCTCCTCTACGTGAAGCGGTGGCTCACTGCGCCGCTACAACACGCTGACGGCACGATGTCGGCACGGGACCGGGGGACCCCGCAGGGTTCTGCGATCTCGCCCCTGCTGGCCAACCTCTTCCTCGCTATGCGTTCGACATGTGGCTGAGCTGGGAGTTTCCCGATGTCAGCTTCGAGCGCTATGCGGATGATGCGGTGGTCCACTGCGTGAGCAGGTTCCAGGCACAGCGTGTCCTGGACGCCATCAGCCAAAGGCTGGCGGGTCTCGGTCTGGAGCTTCACCCGGACAAGACCTGCATCGTGTACTGCAAGGATGCTCGGCGCCGGGGTGATCACGATCACACGAGCTTCGACTTCCTGGGCTACACGTTTCGTCGCCGGGCGGTGCGGAGCAAGGCCGGAGAGGTCTTCGACGGCTTCGCTCCCGCTGTAAGCGACTCGGCCGCCAAGGCGATGCGTCAGCAGATTCGACGCTGGCGGTTGCATCATCGCAGCGAGTCATCGCTCGTGGACCTCGCCAAGCAGATCAATCCCATCGTGCGAGGGTGGATCAACTACTACGACCGCTTCTACCGATCGTGGCTGGCACGGTCCCTCGCCCGCATCAACGACTACTTGGTGCGATGGGCCCGACGGAAATACAAACGGCTGGACAATCACCCGAGCCGGTCCTGGAGATGGTTGGAGGGAGTCGCGCGACTTTCTCCCGCCCTTTTCGCTCGCTGGAAGATCGGGGTGCTGCCCTAACGCTGGATGATGGGAGCCGGATGAATCGAGAGGTTCACGTCCGGTTCTGAGGGAGCCGGGGGGTGCGATTCCCCCCGGCCACCCGCTCAGGCCCACGTCAATCCCGGGCGGGTGCCGCAGATGGAACCATGGCCGCACCGCTCACTCTGATCAGGCAACCGTCGAGGCGAATTCCTTCGTAGAGCAACGAGGGCCGCATGCACCGACTCAGTGCTGCGCGGGTTTCTCTATAGATACGACTTCAACGAGATCGTCGATCCCTCGGAAGTCGTCCGGGTTACGCGTATAGAGCGGCAGTTGGACGGCACAAGCGGTCGCGGCTATCAGGAGATCGACCGCTCTAGGGCCTCGAGCCTTCCGACCGAGGCTGGCGACCGCCGCATAGATTCGACCGTAGGCGCGCGCTGCGTCACTATCGAATGGCAACGGGTCAAACGCAGCTTCGGCGCGCTGTAGGCGATCCTGCCGACGGCCTCTCTCATCGGGGTCGTCGGTCGCGTGTGGGCCTGCTGCGAGCTCAGCGAACGTGATGGCGCTGACTGCTACCTCGAGGGGCAGGGCCAGAGGGTCGAGGCGTTCGAGATCAATGAGAACGGAAGTGTCGATGATGCCCCGAGGCGGGCGGACATGGTCAGCCATGCGGCGTCGGATCTTGGGAGCTCACACGGTCGAGGTCCTCACGGAATTGTACGTAGTCGACGCTGGGAGCCTGGCGGAAGACGGCTACGGCCGTGTCGGCCTGTACGAACCGATGCCGACGAAGAGGGGTGAGCTCCCCGACAGGTACTCCATTTCTGGTCACGACAAAGGTCTCACCGTCATCGAGACGACGCATGATCTCGCCGCTCTCGTTGCGCAACTCTCGTTGGGATATTTCCCGCATCCGGCTAGTGTAGCACAGGGTGCTACACTAGCCTGCGTAGAAGAGGCCGCTGCCCGGCAACGGCCCTACGTCGCCGGATCCAGGATGGTGTCCTGAGGGTTCGGCAGCATCCGTCCGAGGACCACCGCCGCAACTCGATCCTGGGCGGTCAGTGCGTGCGCATAGCGATCGAGCGTCATCGTTGCCGTTGCGTGTCCCAACCTGCCCGAGACGGACTTGATGTCGACGCCGGCCGCCACGAGCTGGGTGGCGGCGAAGTGCCGGAGGTCGTGGAACCGGAAACGGAATGGCTCGCCTGTCTGCCGGGCGGCTCTCCGGCACAGTCCGACGAACTGGTTGGTGATCCGGTCGGGCTTCACGTGCGTGGCGCCGTTGGCGTTGTAGCTGAGCACGAAGGGGTCGTCGACCACGGGCGAGTCGGCCCGGTCGGACAGATCCAGTTGCCACTGCTGGTGGCCGGCCAGGATGCCGACCGCTCGCGGGTCGAGGGCCACGTGACGGATCTGGTGGGTCTTGGTGGGGCCTTCGTGGACCTCGTGGTCGGTCTCGGTCAGCGATCGCCGAATGTGCACCACCCCGACATCGAGGTCGATGTCGGACCATCGCAGCGCCACCAGCTCGCCCCTCCGCGCCCCGGTGAGGGCGGCGAGGGCCACGGCCACCGCCATGACGGGGTCAGTGTCCAGGGCCAGGCGGTAGAGGAGCTCGAGTTGCCCGGGACTCGGCGGGGTCAGCTCGATGCGGCGTTGGGGTGGGGCCGACGACCGCTGGGCGGGGTTGCTCGCGATCCACCCCCACTTCACCCCCTGGGTGAGGGCGGCCGAGATGACGGCGTGGTGGCGCCGGATGCTCGAGTCCGAGAGGCCCTCCGAGCGCCAGGTGCGGTAGGCGGTGTCGAGGTCGTGGGCGGTGAGCTTGCTCAGCTTGGCCTGGCCGAGGCGGGGCCGGATCCGGGTCTCGACCTCACGCCGGTGCTCGGCCATGGTCCGGGGTCGGCGAGCCGGCTCGACCATGTCCAGCCACGCGTCCAGGAGTTCGCTGAATGTGGCTGAGGGCCCGCTCTCGGTGCCGGCCTTGGCTGCGGTGGCCAGCCTGGAAAGCTCGGCCCTCGCAATGGTCTTGGACCCCCGGAAGGTCCGGTCGATGCGGGTCGGGCGGCCGGCGGCGTCGGTCCCCATGACCCGGAGCCGCCACACGCCGGGGGACCGCTCGAGCATGCTTCCCCCGCCGTAGCCATTGCGCTCGGCCATCGGACTTTCCCCCCTGGCTGGTAGCTTGGGCCCTGCCGGGACCGAGCCTAGCTCTGAATGTGGCCAAGATTGGTCAAGAGAAGGAGCTCCAAGGGCAAAGTCCCAGCTGGAGAGGTGCGAGAGCGGCCGAATCGGACTCACTGCTAATGAGTTGACCTGGGAAACTGGGTCCGAGGGTTCAAATCCCTCCCTCTCCGCTCAGGGCGCCCCGTCTCGCCCCACCGGCGGGGTCGGGGCCGTGCAGGCGTGCGCCGGTAGATTGTCCAGGTGCCCGAGCGATACTGGCTGGAGACCCTGGGCTGCCCCAAGAACCAGGTCGACTCGGACAAGCTGGCCGGCACCCTTCGTTCGGGGGGCTACGAGCCCGCGGCGTCACCGGCCGAGGCCGACCTCGTCGTGGTGAACACCTGCGCCTTCATCGAGGCGGCCCGCCAGGAGTCGATCGACACCATCCTCGAGCTCGCCGACGCCCGGCCCGAGGGCGCCCGGCTGGTGGTGACGGGGTGCCTCGCCGAGCGCCACGGTGCCCAGCTGGCGGCCGCACTGCCCGAGGTCGACCTGGTGGCGGGCTTCGGAGTGCCGGTGACCCTGAGCCGGCGGGTGGGCGCCCCCCTCACCGGCGGGGGCACCCTCACGGACGAGGGCGCCACCCTCGAGGCCCTGCCGTCGTTCGACCTCCTGAACCTCCCGCGTCCCGCGGCCGACGCGCCGTGGGCGTACGTCAAGGTGGCCGAGGGGTGCGACCGGCGCTGCGGCTTCTGTGCCATCCCGTCGTTCCGCGGTCGCCAGCGGTCGCGCCCCGAGGACGCCGTCCTGGCCGAGGTCGACGAGCTCGGCGACACGGTGCGTGAGGTCGTGCTCGTCGCCCAGGACCTGGCGTCGTGGGGGCTCGACCGCAGCGTGGCGGAGCGCGTGGCGCGCCCCGCCGGGGGTCCGCGCCCCATCGTCGACCTCGTCCGCACGCTGGGCAGGCGCGTCGACCGTGTCCGCCTGCTGTACCTCTACCCCTCGGCGCTCGACGACGCCCTCGTCGACGCCATCGTGGGCACGGGCGTGCCGTACTTCGACCTGTCGCTCCAGCACGTGTCGCGTCCCCTGGTCGAGCGCATGCGGCGGTGGGGCGACGGCGACCGCTTCCTCGAGCGCATCGCCGCTATCCGGGCCGCGGCGCCCGACGCCGCGCTGCGTTCGTCGTTCATCCTCGGCTATCCGGGCGAGACCGAGGAGGACCACGACCTCCTCCTGTCGTTCCTGGCCGAGGCCCGCCTCGACTGGGCCGGCTTCTTCACGTTCTCCCCGGAGCAGGGCACCTACGCCGCGGACCTGCCGGGCGCGGTGCCGGCCGGGCTGGCCGTCGAGCGGCTGCGGGAGTGCGCGGAGCTCCAGGACGCCCTGACCGCCGAGCGCCGGGCCGCGCTCGTGGGCGAGCGCTTCGAGGTCCTCGTCGACGAGCCCGGCGTGGCCCGCTCGCACCGCGAGGCGCCCGAGATCGACGGTGTCGTCCACGTCCCGGGCATGCTGGCGGCCGGCGAGTTCCACAAGGTGACGGTGTCGAGCGCGGCGGGGCCCGACCTGTGGGCCGAGCCGTGAGCGACCGGCCCCGCGAGGCGGCGCCCCTGCGCGATGCAGGGGCGCCCATGTCCGAGGCGCCGGCGCCCCGCCGCGACGCCGCGTCCGGGCGCGAGGCGGCGCGTGAGCCGCTGCGCGAGCTGGTGCGCGAATTCACCTTCGGCCCGTCCGCGCTCATCACGCCGGCCAACGGCATCACCGTGGTCCGCCTCCTCGCCACGCCGGTGCTGGTGGTGATGATCGCCGTGCACGGCCCCGGATGGGCGCCGTTCGCCGTGGCCCTCGCCATCGGCCTGACCGACGGGGTCGACGGGTGGCTGGCCCGCCGGCAGGGCACCACCCGGTCGGGCGCGTTCCTCGACCCTTTGGCGGACAAGGCGGCCGTGGTCGGCTCGCTGTGCGCCATCGCCGCCAACGGCGAGGTGGCGTGGCTGCCGGTGGGCATCATCGCGGCGCGTGAGGTGTGGATGAGCGCGTACCGCGCCGTCGTCGGCCGTCGCGGCATCTCCATCCCCGCCCGGCTCACCGCCAAGGTGAAGACGCTCGTCCAGGGCATCGCCATCCTGCTGTGCCTGGCACCCTCGGTGGCGCCGCACCGGCGCGTGCTCGAGGTGGCGGCGTGGGTGGCGGTGGTGTTCACCGTCGGCACCGGCGCGCAGTACCTGCTCGACGGGCGCCGCGCCTCGCAGTCGGCCAACGGGATGGGCCCGGTCGGCGGCGGCCCCGGGGGCATGGGGCCGGTAGGCGGGGTCGCCCCGTGAGGGTGGAGGTGCTGGCGGTGGGGACCGAGCTGCTGCTCGGCCAGATCGTCGACACGAACTCCGCGTGGATGGGCGAACAGCTCGCCCTCGCCGGCGTGGATTCCCATTTCCACCAGGTGGTGGGGGACAACAAGGCGCGCATCGTGCTCGCGCTGCGCACCGCGCTGGCCCGCAGCGACGGCGTGGTGGTGTGCGGGGGCCTCGGGCCCACCCACGACGACATCACGCGCGAGGCGATCGCCGAGGTGATGAACGTCCCCCTCGTGCGCGACGCCGGCATCGTGGAGCGCATCCGCGCCATGTTCGGCTCGCGCGGCCGGGAGATGCCCGAGAGCAACGGCCGCCAGGCCGACGTCCCCGTGGGGGCGGAGACGATCCCCCAACAGCTCGGCACCGCGCCGGGTCTGATCTGCCCCGTGGGCCACAAGGTCGTCTACGCGCTCCCCGGCGTGCCCTACGAGCTCGCCGAGATGTTCACGCGCGGCGTCCTCCCCGACCTGCGCCGCCGGGCCGACCTCGGCGGCGGGGCCGCCGTGATCGCGAGCCGCGTGGTGCGGACCTGGGGCATGAGCGAGTCCGGCCTGGCCGAGCTCCTGGCCCCGCGTATCGAGGCGCTCGACGCCGCCGGCGGCAACCCCACCATCGCCTTCCTGGCGAGCGGGATCGAGGGGATCAAGGTGCGCATCACGGCCAAGGCGCCCGACACGGCCGCCGCCGGCGCGCTCCTGGGCGCGGAGGAGGCCGAGGTCAGGGGGCTCGTGGGCGAGGCCGTGTTCGGCGTCGACGACGACACCATGGAGAGCGCCGTGGCCGCGCTGCTGGTGGCGCGGGGCATCACCCTCGGGCTGGCGGAATCGCTCACCGGCGGACTGGTGGCGTCGCGGCTCGTCGCCGTGCCCGGCGCCAGCGTGTGGTTCCGGGGGTCGGTCGTCAGCTACGCGTCGGCAGTCAAGCACGACGTGCTGGGCGTGCCCGACGGTCCGGTCGTCACCGAGGCCGCGGCGCGCGCCATGGCCGAGGGGGCGCGGCGCGTGCTCGGGGCCGACGTCGGCCTGGCCCTCACCGGCGTCGCCGGCCCCGACAGCCAGGAGGGCGTCGCACCCGGGACCGTCCTCGTCGGCCTGGCGCTGCCGGGTCTCGACGCCGACTCGCTCGAGGTGCACCTGCCCGGCGACCGCGAGCGGGTGCGCCAGTACGCGGCCATCTCCGCTCTCGACCTGCTGCGGCGACGGCTGGTGGCCGAGGTCCCCGCCCCCGTCTGACACGTTCGGGGTGCCGGCGCTCCGCTCAGGGCTCGAGGAGCCCCCGGTGGAGCTCGCAGGTGGCGCGGTCGAACGCACCGGCCCGCACCGTGCAGCACCGGCCCAACCGTGCAGCCCCGGCCCGACCGTGCAGCCCCGGCCCGACCGTGCAGCCCCGACGGTCAAGACTGTGGCCATGCGGCTGTTCGTGGCGGTGTCGCTCCCGACCCGCGTCGTGGGGATGCTCCGGCGCCTCGACCGCCCCGCCGCGGCGCGGTTGCGGTGGACCACGCCGGACCAGTGGCACGTGACCCTGCGGTTCCTGGGCGAGGTCGCCGATCCCGGGCCCGCGGCGGCGGCGCTGGCGGCGGTGCCCGCCGAGCTGCGCGCCACCGGGGTCGTGGCGGTCGAGGCCGTGCTCGGGCCGGCGGTGGCGTGGTTCCCGGGCCGCCAGGTCCTGCAGGTCCCGGTGGCGGGGCTCGACGGTGTCGCCGACGCCGTGGCCCGGGCGACGGCGTCGTGGGACGACCAGGCGCCGGTGGGCCCGTTCGCCGGGCACCTGACCCTGGCCCGCGTGCGGGGGCGGGAGCCGGGCCCGGCCCACCTGGCCGGCGCCGCGCTGCGGGAGTCGTGGCGCGTGGAGGAGATCGAGCTCGTGTCCTCCACCCTGGGGCCGGGCGGCTCGACCTACACCGTCCTGGCGAGGGTCCCGCTGGCGCCCGCCTGAGCCGGGGAAATCCGTCCCCCACCGAACAGGTGTTCGCAACTACACTGCTGTGAGTCACGAGGGATGTCACACCCCGTTCGTAGGGTCGGCCCGGTCGGAGCGGACGTAGCCGGATCACACAAGCGAAGAGAGGCATCGGGAATATGGAACGCGACAAGGCGCTCGACATGGCGCTGAGCCAGATCGAAAAGCAGTTCGGCAAGGGCTCCGTCATGCGGATGGGCGAGAACCTCAACATGGGGATCGAGTCGATCCCCACCGGGGCGATGGCGCTCGACATGGCGCTGGGCATCGGCGGCCTCCCGCGTGGTCGCATCGTGGAGGTCTACGGTCCCGAGTCGTCGGGGAAGTCGACCCTCGCCATGCACGTCGTGGCCGAGGCGCAGCGCAACGGCGGGATCTGCGCCTACATCGACGCCGAGCACGCCATGGACCCGGTGTACGCCGGCGCCATCGGCGTCAACGTGGACGACCTGCTCATCTCCCAGCCCGACACCGGGGAGCAGGCCCTCGAGATCGCCGACATGCTGATCCGTTCCGGTGCGCTCGACGTCCTCGTCATCGACTCGGTGGCGGCCCTCACCCCACGGGCGGAGATCGAGGGGGAGATGGGCGACAGCCACGTCGGGCTCCAGGCCCGGCTGATGTCCCAGGCGTTGCGCAAGCTCACGGGCACGTTGTCCAAGTCGGACACCATCGCCATCTTCATCAACCAGCTGCGCGAGAAGATCGGTGTGATGTACGGCTCACCCGAGGTCACCCCGGGCGGCCGTGCGCTCAAGTTCTACGCCTCGGTGCGCCTCGACATCCGCCGTATCGAGCAGATCAAGGACGGCGCGGAGGTCATCGGCAGCCGCACGCGGGTGAAGGTCGTCAAGAACAAGTGCTCCAGCCCGTTCAAACAAGCCGAGTTCGACATCATGTACGGCAAGGGGATCAGCCGCGAGGGCTCGCTCCTCGACGTCGGCGTCGAGCTCGGCTTCATCAAGAAGTCCGGGGCGTGGTTCACCTACGAGGGTGAGCAGCTCGGCCAAGGGCGCGAGAACGCCAAGCAGTTCCTCCTCGAGACGCCCGAGCTGATGATCGAGATCAACGAGCGCATCCGGTCGCAGCTCGCCGGCACCGTGGTGCCGGTCGGCACCACGGTCGGTGCCATCGAAGGCGACGACGTCCCGATCACGTTGAAGGACTGACGGGGCGTCCCGGGTCGTCGGGACCGCACGCGGGCCGGGTCGCCGTCGGGCGGTCCGGCCCGTGGCGCGTCCGGCGGTCCTCTCAGCGGTGTGTCGTGGTCGTGGTGGCGCCCGGTGACGTCGTGGTGACCGGGATCGCCGACGGCACGATCTCGACCCAGGTGGGACCGGGCCGCAGTGCGATGGTCGAGCCGTCGGCCGCCGTCAGGGTGGTGGGGTCGCTCGACGACGCCCGCCGCCAGGTTCCGGTGACGGCGACCCCGTCGCGCAGGACGGTGAGCGGACCGCTGCCGATCAGCTGCGACTGCACCTCGAGGCCCCCGACGTCGTTCTCGAGCCACGGGCCGTACGTGACGTGCACCGTCTGGATGACGATGTTCGACGTGGCGATCTGCCCGCCGCCGGCCACGGTGGCGTTGGTGCCCCGGTACGACAGCAGCCACTGCCCGCTCGCCGCGTTCCATGTCCACAGGGTGTCGTTGGTGGAGGCGAAGGGGATGTGGACCGTGCTCACCGGCGTGCCCGGCGGTGCCGTGGCGGCGTAGGTGAACAGCGCCGCCGGCGGTGTGGTGTCACTCGGGTCGAGCCCCCAGCCGGCCGCCGCCGAGATGTAGGTGTCGTACGGCGCCTGGCGACCGGCCAGGGTCTGGACGATCGACCCGTGGGTGAAGAGGTTCTCGTCGTTGAGGTTGCCGGCGCGCAGGAGGGAGATGACCGGGTCGATGCCACCGACGTGGATGAAGACGGGCTGGCTCAACTGGTCGAGGATCGGCACGTCCACGGCACGTGCCGATCGGATGGGGCCGACGAGCGACGGGCTCTGGCACTGGAACACGGCCACCAGCCGCGTGATCCCGCCCTCTACCGGCTCCTCGAAGACGATGTCGGCTTTGTCCAGGCCGGATTGCGGCCGGGCCTGCGGGTAGTTGTCGACCTTGACGGCCAGCGCGGGGCGCTGGGGCACCTCGTTCCCCGACGACGGTGTCCCGGTCAGGGGGCACGGCGGGCCGGGCTGGGTCGTGGGCGTGGGCCCGGTCGAGCCGCTGCCCGCTGCCTTGGGGTGGTTGTTCCCGCCGGAGACCGCCAGGGCGATCCCGGCCGCGGCGAGGAGGACCGCCGCCGCCACCAGGCCGATGAGCAGGGCGCGGTTCGTCGAGCTCGCACGCCCGGCGTCGCCCCCCGAGGGCGCCGCCGGTGCCGCCGCTCCGGCGGCGGGTCCCGCACCGGCCCCCGCGGCGGCTGCGGGGGCGGCAGCCGCGGTCCCCGTCGGCGGCGTGGCGCCGAAGGGCACGGCCTGGGTGGTCTCCCCAGCCGGGCCGCGTGCACCCGACGCGTCGGCCGGCACGGCCTGGGTGGCCTCGCCGAAGGGCACGGCCTGGGTGGCCTCGCCGGGGAGCGGCTCCGGGTGTCCGCCGCCGGGGCCGCCACCGGCGGCGTCCGCGTCGGCAGTGTCGTCAGGATCGGTGTCGTCGGGCATAAAGCTCTCGGGAGGCTAGTGCTCGTCCTCGGAGCCCCCGGCCATCCCGCCCGACGGCGACATCCCGCTCGACCGCGGGGTGCCGTCCGTGCGGTCCACCACCGGTGCGGGCTATGACGGCGGCATGGGCACCGAGGGTGTGCACGGCACGGCGACGGCCTTCTCGGAAGCCGCCGACGTCTACGAGCAGGCCCGACCGGGCTACCCGCCCGAGGTCCTGGCGTGGCTCGGCGAGCACGCGGGCATCGGCCCGGGCGTCCGCGTCCTCGACCTCGCCGCCGGGACGGGCAAGCTGACACGGGGGCTGGTCGCCCTCCGGGCGGCGGTGGTGGCCGTCGAGCCCGTGGCCGGGATGCGCCGGGCCCTGGCCGCAGCGGTCGCGGGCACGCCCGTGGTGGCCGGCGTGGCCCAGGCCATCCCCTTGGGCACGGGAACCGTCGACGCCTGCACCGTCGCGCAGGCGTTCCACTGGTTCGCCACCGAGTCGGCCGTGGCCGAGCTGCACCGCGTGCTGCGCCCCGGGGGCGCCCTGGCCGTGGTGTGGAACCGCCGGGAGCTGTCCGACCCGCTGCAGGCGGACCTCCAGCGGCTGATGGCGCCCCTGCGCGGCGATGCGCCGTCGTTGGAGTCCGGACTGTGGCGCGCTGCGCTCGAGGGCCCGGGCGGCGGGGCGCGCTTCACGCCCGACGCGCATTTCACGGTCGACTGGCGCCAGCCGATCGACGTCGACGGCGTGGCCGACCGGGTGGCCTCGGTCAGCTTCGTGGCCTCCTTGGCCGAGCCCGAGCGCGCCGGAATCCTGGAGCAGGCGCGCGCCGCGGCCCGCTCGCGCCCCGCCCCCCTCGCCCTGCCCTACACGGCCGAGGCCACCTGTTACCGCCGCAGGGACTGACACCGCCGGGGTGGGCGGCGGCCACGCCCGCCGGGTACGTTCGCCGGGTGCCGTCGCCCCGCCAGGTCCCGCCCTGGGCACGCCGCCTGGCGGCGGCCACCATCGACACCGCCTGGACGTGGGTCTGCGACCTCGGCGCCATCGGCCCCGACCACCCCCGGGCCCGCCGCTTCGGGGCCTTCGGCGAGGGGAGCCTGATCGCCTTCCCGCCGGGCGCCATCTTCAACGAGCAATGGATCCGCATCGGGAGCCGCACGATGATCGGGCCCCACGTGTCGCTGTCGGCGGGGATGGCGCCGGGGCAGGAGATGGTCAGCGACCCGGTCGTGTCGATCGGCGACCGCACGCTCATCGGCCGGGGGAGCCACATCGTCGGCCACTTCTGCATCGAGATCGGCGACGACATCCAGACGGGGCCCTACGTGTACATCACGGACCAGAACCACGTCTACAGCGACCCCGACGTGCCCATCGGCGCGCAGTGGCCCGTCGAGGCGAGCGTGCGTATCGGGTCGGGGAGTTGGCTGGGGACGGGCGTGGTCGTGCTGCCGGGCAGCACGATCGGCCGCAACGTCGCCGTCGGGGCGGGATCGGTCGTGACCGGGGACCTGCCCGACCACTGCGTGGCCGTGGGGTCGCCGGCGAAGGTGGTCAAGCGCTACTCGCCGGGCGAGGGATGGCGCGCCGTCGGTCAGAAGCTCGCCGGCAGCAGGGGGCTCACGGCGCCGAAGAAGAAGAAGATCGCCACCAGCGAGGCCGCGCCGCCCACGACGTAGACGGCCCACCGCTGCGCCCGCCGCCGCCGCCGGCGCGCCACCGACAGCACGGCGCCCACCACGACGGCGCTCAGCAGGCCCAGCCACAGCGCGGGGACCCAGTCGCCCTGGTCGCCGCCGAGCCCGCCGACCGAGCCGCGCGTGCCCCGCCGCCCTCCCGTCGACGGCGGTGCCAGCGCCGGCGCCGGGGGCGTCGTCAGATAGGCGTGGACGATCAGGCGCTGCGTGTCGCTGAAGCGCGGGTTGCAGGTGGTCAGGGTGAGCTCCGGGATGTCGGTGTTCGCCACCACCGACACGTCGTCGGGGCTCACGACCTCACTGCTGTGCACGACGTAGGTGAACGTCCCCTGCACCGTGGTGACGTCGATGGTGTCGCCGGGCACGAGTTGGTCGAGGTTGTAGAAGGGCGCGCCGTAGGTCGTGCGGTGCCCGGCGACCGCGGCGTTGCCCGCCTCCCCGGGCAGCGGGGTCCCCGCGTAGTGCCCCGGCCCCTGTTGCAGGTCGGTCGTGGAGGTCCCCTGCACGATCACCTTGTCGAGGCTGATCCTGGGGATGCGGATGACGCCGACCGGGCTTCCGTCGCCCGGCGCGGCCGTCGTGGCGCCCACCGTCGGCTGCTCGCCGGTGGTCGACGTGGTGGACGAGGGCGTCGGCGTCGGCGTCGGCCGGGACGTGGTCGTGGAGGTGGCGCCGGGAGGCGCGCCGTGGTGCAGCAGCGTGTCGAAGCGCCGGCGCAGGGCCGCCTGGCTGTGGGACTCCGCCAGGCCCGTCCCCCACAGCTGGTACGCCACGAAGAGCAGGATGACGACGCCGGCGCCGAGGAGGATTCGGCCCAGTACGCCGGTGACGAGTCCCGGTCGCACACACCGAGACTACCGACCACTGACCACGTTCAACCTGCATACCGCAGGTACACTCTCCTGGTGAAGGTGCTCTTCGTGTGCACGGCCAACCTGTGCCGGTCGCCGATGGCCGCCGCGCTGTTCCGCCGCCGGCTGCGCGCCCCGGAGTCCACGACGGCGCCCGACGGCACGCTCGAGACCGTCGCCATCGGCTCGGCCGGCCTGCTCCCGAGCGGCGTGGCACCCCCCCGGGAGGTCGTGACGGTCATGGCCGAGCTCGGCATCGACCTCGCCGCCCACCGCAGCCGGCAGATCTCGGCGGAATTGGTGGCCGTGGCGGACGTCGTCGTGTGCATGGGCCGCCGCCATGCCCGCGAGGTCGTCCTCGTGGACCCCGCGGCGTGGCCCCGGACGTTCACCTTGAAGGAGCTCGTGCGCCGCGGCGAGCGCGTCGGGCCGCGCCGGGCGGGCGAGCTGCTTCCCGACTGGCTCGGTCGCCTGCACGCCGGCCGGGAACGTGCCGGGCTCGTCGGGCAGTCCACCGACGACGACGTCGAGGACCCCCTCGGCGGCCCCCTCGACGCCTACCGCACCACCGCCGGCGAGCTCGCCGGGCTCGTCGACCACGTCGCCGGGCGGCTGTGGGCCCCGCGCATGGCCCGTCGGCGGTCAGGGTGAGCGACACCCCCGAGCCGCCCGGGACGCCCGGGCCGGAGCGGGCGCCCGGGGTGGGCCCGCCCACCGCGCCGGCCGAGGTCGACGGCACGCGCCGGCGCCGCCGGCGCCGGCGCGTGGTGTGGGGCGTCGTCGTCGTGGTCGTGCTGTGGCTGGCGGCATCGGCGGCTGTCCTGGCCGTCGGGCTGCTGCACGCCCGCAGCGGCATGGCCGACGTCGAGCAGGCGAAGAGCCGTCTGTCGGCGTCCGACGTCGTGTCGCGCTCGGCCGCGGCGCCGTTGCGCGCCGCCGGTCGGCAGTTCGATTCGGCCGGCGGCCTGCTGCACTCCCCGGTCCTGGCGCCGTTCGACATCGTGCCGGTGCTCGGCCGCCAGCTGCGCTCGGTCCAGGACCTGGCGGCGGCGGCCGGCAAGGTGGCACAGATCGGCGTCACCGCCATCACCCGGGCGCACGAGGTGCTGCACTCGCCGCACACGAGCGGGCCCGACCGGGTCGCCGCCCTGCGCGCGCTGGCGGGGTTGGCGACGACCACGGACCGGGAGCTCGCCCGGATCGACACGGGGCCGGGGCACGCGCTGCTCCCTCCGCTGTCGTCCAAGCACGACACCTTCGTCCGCGACCTCGCCGACGTCCGCACCCGGCTCCAGCACGCGTCGGGGGTGGCGGCCACGCTGGCGGGGATCCTCCACGGGCCCCAGACCTACCTCCTGGTGATGGCCAACAACGCCGAGATGCGGGCCGGGTCGGGGGACTTCCTCGAGGTCGGCACCCTCACCACCGCCGACGGCCGGTTCCACCTGTCGGACCTCCAGCCCACGGTGGCCATCCCCGTGGCCCCCGGCAAGGTGACCGCCTCCGGGGACCTCGAGGCCCGCTGGGGATGGCTGCGCCCGGGGGTCGACTGGCGGAACCTCGGCTTCACCCCCCAGTTCGACGTCAACGGCCCCATGGCGGCTCGGATGTGGGAGGCCGAGACGGGCCAGCATGTCGACGGCGTCCTGACCGTCGACGTCGAGGCGCTGCGCCAATTCCTCGAGGTGACCGGACCGGTCACCCTGCCCGACGGCGCCGTGGTGGGCGCCGACAACGTCGTGCCGCTGCTGACCCACGACCAGTACGCCGGGCTGACCGACCAGCAGACGAACCAGCAGGCCCTGGCCGAGGCCGGGCGCGAGGAGCGGCTGGGCGCCCTGGCCAAGGCCGCCCTCGACGCCCTCCAGAACGAATCGCTCGACCTGAGATCCCTCTCCGACGCCATGGCCGCCGCCACCCAGGGCCGCCACCTCCTGGCCTGGTCGGCCGCGTCGTCGGCCGAAGCAGCCTGGCAACAGGGCGGGGTGGCCGGCACGCTCACGTCGGACTCGATGATGGCGGCCGTCATCAACCGCGGCGGCAACAAGCTCGACCAGTACATGTCGGTGAAGGCCGGCCTCGACCTGACGGCGCACGGGGGGCGGACCGACGGGACGCTGACCGTCGACGTCACCAACCACACCCCTCCGGGCCAGTCCCAGTTCATCGCTGGGCCCTATCCGGGCCTGGGCACGGTCTACGGCGAGTACGTCGGGATCCTGGCCGTGAACGTCCCCGGGTACGCGTCCGTCCCCCACATCGACGGCAACCCCACCCTCGACGCCCTGGGCGCCGAGGGCCCGACCTGGGTCATCGCCACCCCGGTGGACGTCAAGGCGGGGGAGGCGCAGCGGTTCGTCGTCCGGTTCGTCCTGCCCCAGGCCTCGGGAAGGATCACCGTGCTCCCGAGCGCCCGGCTCACGCCCGAGACCTGGCACTACCGCAGCACCACCACGACCGACGCGGCGCGGTTCACGGTGTCCTGGTGAGCGACGGGCCCTGCCGGACGACCGCGTCCCGGTGATCGACCGCTCCGACCACGCCCCGCCGTCGCGATGACCCGCCCGGTGCCGGGCGGCCCCGCCGGACACCTGCGTGCCCGGTGTCGCGACCCGGGCGCGACCGGCAGCCGCCCGGGTACCGGCCTCGGGTACGGACTTCCCCGGCCCACCACTGTCCGCGGCCGTTTTCAGCTATCCTGCGGAGCGACCACTTTCCGCGCGGCCCGGGCGGGCGAGGGACTGGGTCATCGGCGGGGCATGCCCCCGCCGACCAGGACTTTGATCCGCTCAGCCCGTTCGGCAGTTGACCGAAAGTTGAGTTTCCATAGGGGCTGTGTCGATGCTGGTCCGTGACAATCCGTTGTGACACCCTCACGCAGTGGTGTGGGTGGCGACACCGGTGGATCGTGCCCAGGCAAGGGGCACAACACCGGCAGAGCAGGATCTTTGTTGCAGGTGACGGTGGTGGCGGGACCTTCCACCGGTGCCGAAGAGGTGGGTAGTGGGCTCCGGTCACAGGCGGTGGCGGGAGTCGATGACCAGGGAAACCGGCTGCGGGGGCATCTGCCGCAGCACGATGAAGGGTTGCGAGCGACATGAACAGGAAGCTCCTCGGACTGGGACTGGGCATTGCGATGTCCACGTTCGGCGTGGTGGCGGTCCCGACGATGGCATTCGCCGACAGCACCTGCTACACGGGCTGCTCGGCGCCTGGGGACGGCGGGACGACGCCGGCGCCGGCGCCCGTGCAGCCGGTGAGCGCACCGGTGGCGCCGACGCAGGCGCCCGCCTCGGGTGGTCTGGCCTTCACGGGCGCGGACATCGAGGGCATGGCGGCTGTCGGCGCCGGGGCCCTCGTCGTCGGTGGCGTGCTGGTCCGCCGCAGCCGCCGGCACCGTCAGGCCACGGCCTGATCGCACGCGCAGATCCCGAAGCGAACGACCACACCCCCCAGAGCGATGTCCGTCGGACTGAGCTACCAGTCCTGGGTCAACGCCAGGCCGTCTGACCGGCGCGCCCGGGCGCTGCCCCTGCGGGCCCGGGCCTCGGTGGCCTCGGCCATGCGGGCGGTCGCCGTCGTCGACGCCGTCATCCTCGCGGCGGTGTCGGCCGCCATCGGCCTGCCCGTCGGGACGTGGTGGGCGTGGGCCCCCGTGGTGGCCGTCGTGGTCGCCCTGACCGCCACCGGGCACTACCACTCGCGCATCACGCTGAGCGTGGCCCGCGAGACGGGACCGCTGGTGGCGTGGGTGGGCGCCCCCTTCATCCTCCTGGCGCTGGTCCGGGTGCACGGCGCCTCCACCGCCACGCTCGTCGTCACCGCCGCCGTCTCGGCCGTGGGGCTGCTGGTGTCGCGCAGCGTCATCTACGCGTTGGTGCGCCGGCTACGCACGCGCGGCTGGTTCGCCGAGCGGACGCTGTTCATCGGCGCCGGCCAGGTGAGCGCCAAGCTGGCTTCGACGCTCCAGGAGCACCCCGAGTACGGGCTGCGCCCCGTCGGGTTCCTCGACGAGGTCGACAGCGCCGGCCTTCCGCTGCCGCTCTTCGGTGGCGTCGGCATGCTCCGCATGGTGCTGTCCGAGGAGCGCATCGACCGGGTCGTGGTCGCCTTCGGCGTCACGCGCGAGTCGGACATGGTCGACGTCTTCCGGGCGTGCGAGAACGCCTCGGTCGACATCCACGTCCTGCCCCGCTTCTTCGAGCTCGCCACCGCGGTGAGCAGCCGCAACGTCGACGACGTGTGGGGCTACCCGCTCCTGCGCCTGCGGCGCTCGTTGCTGCGGCGCCACGCACGCGCCGTGAAGCGCACCTTCGACGCCGCCGTCGCCGCCGCTGCCCTGCTGCTCGTGTCCCCGCTCTACGCCGCCATCGCCCTGGCGGTGAAGGTCACCAGCCCCGGGCCCGTCCACTTCCGCCAGCAGCGAGTGGGCCAGCGTGGCGTCATCGTCGAGGTCCTGAAGTTCCGTTCGATGCGGGTGAACTCGCGCTCGGACGTCGAGTGGAACCCCACCAACGACGCCGTGACCCGGACGGGCCGCGTGCTGCGGGTCACCGGGCTCGACGAGCTCCCCCAGTTGTGGAACATCCTGAAGGGCGACATGTCGCTGGTCGGGCCCCGTCCCGAGCGCCCGTTCTTCGTGGAGCAGTTCAAGGCCGAGATCCCCCGGTACGACGACCGCCACCGCGTGCCCGTCGGCCTCACGGGTCTGGCCCAGGTCCACGGGCTGCGGGGGGACACCTCGATCGACGAACGGGCGCGCCTCGACAACCAGTACATCGAGAACTGGTCACTGTGGCGCGACGTCGTCATCCTCTTCCAGACGGTGTCCGCTGTCGTCCGTAACATGCTCGAGCCCAGCGGCGAGACCGGCAAGGCCGAGCCTGCGGCCCTGCGCGTCGTACGGGTGGACGAGACTCACCCCGTCGACACCGCCACTCCCGGCACGAAAGAGTCGACGCCGATCGGGTGATCCCGGCGCCGGTCGTGTCCCCGTCCGCGACGGACGGGGCGTGCCGAGGGCGCCCGCATGTCTACAGTTCATCGACCGCACCGCTCACGGCCATGACCGCTCACCCGTCACCTGACGACCCCGACGGGGTCGTTCCCGCACAGGCCCCGGTACCGGCCGCGCCCGTGCACCTGCGCGTCCTGCTCGTCGACGCGTCGGACCGCGGGGGCATCGCCCGCTACACGGCGTGCCTGCGCAGCGCCCTCGAAGCCGAGCGCGTCGACGTGGCGCTGGCCGCGCCGGCGGGGGTGGGTGATCCCGGCCTCGCCCTGCGGGGCCCGCGTTGGGGCCCCGAGGTCGCCCGCATGGGCAGGGCCCGGCTCTACGCCGTGCGCCTGGGCGAGCTCGCCCCGTCGGCACGGGCGTTCAGCCGAGCCGTCGCCCGGGCGCGCCCGACCGTGGTGCACGTGCAGACCGAGGTGGTCCCCGGCATCGACCCCCTGGTGCTGGCGCGCATCTCGCGACGCGTCCCGGTGGTCCTCACCGTCCACGACCCCGTGCCGCTCGAGGGCGGGGCGCGCGCCGTGGCCGACCAGGCCCGCCGGTGGCGTGCCGCCGACGCCCTCGTCATCCACGGCGAGGAGCCCCGGTGCTTCGTCGAGGCGAGCGCGCCGGGCGTGCCCGTCCACGTCGTGCCCGTCGACCTTCCCCTGGGCGGCCCCCGGGTGCCGCGTGCCGACGCCCGACGCAGCCGCGGGCTCACCGACGCCCCCACGGCGCTGTTGCTCGGCCAGGTCCGACCGTACAAGGGCGTCGGCCTGCTGGCCCGGGCGTGGCCCCGGGTGGTGGCCGCCCTGCCCGCCGCCCGCCTCCTCGTCGTGGGGGAGGCCTACGACTCGGCCGACCTCGCCCGCCTGGAGGGTTGCCCGGGCGTCGAGGTGCGCCGGGGCTTCGTGCCCGAAGAGGACCTCGACGGGTGGGCCGCCGCCGCCGACCTGCTCGTCCTGCCCTATGCCGTGGGATCGCACTCGGGGGTGCTGCACCGGGGCCTGGCGGCGGGGACCCCCGTCCTGGCGTCGCCGCCCCTGGCCGAGGAGGTCTTCCGGACCGGCGCCGGAGCCGTCGTCCCCCTCGACCCGGGCGCCTGGGCCGACGCCATGGTGGCCGCCCTGGGCGACCGGCCCCTGCCCCCGCCCGAGGCCCCCACCGGGCGCGGCACGGCGCAGGGCACCATCGACGTCTACCGGTCGGTCCTGGTCGCCCGGACGCGGGCGGTGGCCTAGCCATGCCACGCGGCGCGACCTCGGGGGACGCCCGGCGGCCTCCGGGCGAGGGGGCGGGCGCGGGCGCCGGCGTTCCTTCAGGGGGCGCCCGCACGGGTCGATGCAATTGCCCATGACCCGACGCTCCCGGCTGACCGTCGCCGCCCTGACGGCGGCCGCCTCGAGCGGCCACGCGCTGTACCCGGCCTGGCTGGCGCTCGCCTCGCGCCGTCACCCGGTCCCCTCCGTTCCCGAGCCGGCGCAGTGGCCGGCCATCACCGTGCTGGTGGCGGCGTACAACGAGGCGGACATCATCGCCGACAAGGTCCGCGACGTCCTCGGCAACGGGTACCTCGGCCCGCTCGAGGTGATGGTGGTGGCCGACGCCGACCTCGACACCGCCGAGCGCGCCGAGCAGGCCGGCGCCACCGTGATCACCGCCGACGACCGGCTCGGCAAGGCGCAGGCGCTGAACCTCGGCTTGTCGAAGGTGACCACGCCCATCGTCGTGATGAGCGACGCCAACAACGTCCTCGCCCCCGGCGCGCTGGCGGCCATGGTGCGGCACTTCGACAACCCGCGGGTGGGCGCCGTCGCCGGTGAGAAAGTGGAGGTCGACGGCGGCGGCGAGGACCTCTACTGGCGGTTCGAGTCCTGGCTCAAGCAGCGCGAGTGGCGGCTCGGCACCACCATCGGCCTCGTGGGCGAGCTGGCGGCCGTCCGCACCGAGGCGTGGCGGCCCATTCCCGCCGACATCGCCAGCGACGACCTGTGGATGGCGCTCGACCTGTCGGCGCGCGGGTACGTGGTGGCCTACGAGGCGAGCGCCAAGGCCTACGAGCCCCCGGTGCTGACCATGGGACAGCAATGGGAGCGCCGCACCCGGGTGGTGGCCGGGGGGCTCCACGTCCTGCTGCACCACCGGTCCCAGCTGGGGCCGAAGGGCGGGCTCATGGCCGTGCAGGCCTGGGGGCACCGGCTGGTCCGCTACACCGTGACACCTTTGGCGCACGTCGCCCTGTTGTGGATGGCGCTCCGGCGCGTGCGCTCCAGCCGGCTCGCCAAGCTCTTCCTCCTGGGCCACGTCGTCGCCGCGTGGCCCCTGCTGCGCCAGGCGCGCGACGACATGGCGGACGGCGACCCGGTGCGGCGGGTCACGCTGCCCGGCGACACCGTGCCCGGTGCGGCGCCCGGCACGACGGCGACGCGCTCGGCGGTCACGGTGACGGCGGACCGCGCCGTGAAGGCGGCGGGGCAGGCGCTCTTCCTGCATGCCGTCGCCCTCAAGGGGATGATCCGCTACCTCGGCGGCGATCGCCAGACGCGCTGGACGATCGTGCGCCACCGACAGAGCCCACCCCCCTCATGACCACCGTCGCACGGCTCCGCGTCCTCGAGATCAGCTACTCGCGCCAGGTGTGGGGGGCGGAGCTCGCCACCATGGCGCTCGCCGGCCCGCTGGCCGACCGGGGGATCGACCTGACCCTGGGCGCCCCGCCGGGGGGCGACCTCGAGGAGCACTGGCGCCGGCTCGGGCTGCCCTTCGTGCCGCTCGACTTCCCCGATCGCATCGGCATCCGCGGCGCCGATGCCGAGGGGCGCCCCACGCCGGTGCAGTTCGCCGGGGAGCTCGTCACCACCGCCCGCTCCGTGCGCCTGATCGCCCGGGCGGCGCGCGGTGCGGACCTGGTGCACTCCAACAGTCTGTGGGCCCACCTCGACTGCGCCGTCGCCGGCCGCCTGGCGCGGCGTGCCGTGGTCCTCGAGCTCTACGACATGGTGCGGCCCGGGCTGGGTCGACGCGTCCTCACGGCGGCGGCGGGCCTCTCGACCGTCGCCATCGCCATCAGCCACGCCGTCGCCGACTGCGTCGGACCCCGCGGCGAACGCCACGTGCAGATCGTCCCGCTGTCGGTCGACCTGGCGCGGTTCGGGCCGGGCCCCGCCGCACCCGACGTGCGCCGCCGGCTCACCTCCGACGAGCACGCCCCGCTGGTGGGGATCGTCGGTCGCATCGACCCGGAGAAGGGCGTCGACCTCCTGGTGCGGGCCATGGGCTCGCTCCGGGGCCCCGCCGCCGCCGCCCATCTCGTGGTGGTGGGGAGCGGCGGGCTCGCGCCCGACGGTTATGCGGCGCACGTGCGGGCCGAGGCCGAGCGCCTGCTCGACGACCGCGTCCGCTTCGTGGGCCGCACCGACGACGTGCCCGGCACCCTGCGGGCCCTCGACGTCCTGGTCAACGCCTCGGTGGCGGAGCCGTTCGGCCTCAGTGTGCTCGAGGCCCAGGCGAGCGGAGTCGCCGTCATCGGGACCCGGGCCGGTGGCATCCCCGACTTCGTGTTCGACGGCGACAACGGGCTCCTCGTGCCCAGTGGCGACGCCGACGCCCTGGCCAAGGCGCTCGACCGGCTGGTGACCGACCCCGAACTGCGCGCCCGGATCGCCGAGCGCGGCCGCGTCACCGCCCAGGCCCGGGGCATCGAGGCCCGGGCCGACGTCATCGCCGAGCTCTACCGGCGCGTGGCGCGCCGTGACGGCCGGTCGGAGCGCCGGGGGGCCCGCTCCCGGTGAGGGCGCTCATGGTCACCAAGTTCGTGCCGCTCCCCGACAACGACGGGGGCAAGCAGCGCGCCCTGGCGGTGGCCCGTCGCCTGGCGCAGGCGGCCGACCTCGTCCTGTGCGCCTACGACGACGGCGGCGCCGACGTCGCCGGCCTGACGGCGCTCGGCATCGACGTCCGCAGCGTGCCGTGGCGGCCCACCGCCGCCCGGGCGGCGCGCGGCGTGGCGCGCACCCGGAGCCTGTCGGCGGGCCGTTTCTACGGCGCCGACCTGGCCGCCGAGGTGCGCCGTGGCGCGGCCGAGGGCCCCCTCGACCTCCTCCAGGTGGAGTACCTGCAGATGGCGCCGCTGGCGCACGGCCTGGGCGCGGGCCGCCGGGTGCTCGACCTGCACAACGTGGAGTCGGCCCTGGTGCGCAGTTACGCCCGGGCGGGCCGGGGTCCGAGGGGGCTGCTGGCCCACGCCGAGGCGGTGGCGTTGGGGGCGATGGAGCGCGCCCTCATCCCCTCCTTCGACACGGTCGTGGTGGTGAGCGAGCAGGAGCGGCACCGCCTGCCGGCCGGGGCCCGCCACGTCCTGGTCTGCCCGAACGGCCGGGACCCGGACCCGCTGGGACCGCCACCCCTGGCCGAGGAGCCCGTGGCGGCCTTCGTCGCCACCCTGGGCTGGGCGCCCAACGTGGACGCCGCCGTGTGGTTCGGGCGCCAGGTCTGGCCCGAGGTGCGCCGGCGCGTGCCCGCGGCGCGCCTGCTCCTGGTGGGCCGGGACCCGGCGCCCTCCGTGCAGGGGCTCGCGTCCGATTCGGTGGAGGTTTCCGGTACCGTTTCCGACATCCGCCCCTACCTTGCCCGGGCACGTGTGGCGGTCGCGCCATTGCGAGCCGGAGGAGGTACCCGCCTGAAGATTCTCGAGGCACTCGATGCGGGGCGTCCCGTGATCGCCACGTCGATCGCCGTGGACGGGCTCGAGGACCTGATCGGCGAGGGCGTCGTGGTGGCCGACGACCCTGGCTCGATGATCGAGGCCGTCTGCGGGCTGCTCGACGACCCCGACCGGGCGGCCGCCCTCGGCCGCGCCGGGCACGATGCCGTGGCCGCCCGGCACACCTGGGACGTGGCCCTCGCCCCCCTCCTGCAGGCGGTCGCACCGTGAGCAAGCTCCCCCTGCTCCTGGGCGCGGTCGCCGTGGCCGGCCTCCTGCTGCACGTCTTCGTCCGGTGGGAGCGCGCCGGGCGCGAGCACTGGGTGGTGTTCCTGCTCATCGGGCTGCTCGTCTTCGAGTCGAGCCTCTACGAGAACGAGACCTACGTCCCTCGCAGCATCTTCCACCCCGGGAGCGGCTCGTTCCAGTTCCGCCTGCCCGAGGTGATCATCGCCCTCGCCATCGCGGCCCACCTCCTCGTCCGGGGGAAGCCCCGGCGCATCGGCGCCCCGGCGTTGTTCTGGGTGGCGGTGGCGGCCTGGTGGACGCTCGAGATGGTCGAGGGACTGCTCCGGCACAACAGCACGGTCAAGCTCCCCTACGAGGCCAAGGCCGTGATCTACGTGATGGGCGGCTACGCGCTGGCCTCGGCCGTGCCCATCCGGCGCTTCCTCGACGGCCCGGGGCTCCAGCGCCTGGTGCGCTGGTCGGCGCTGTCGGCGACCATCCTCCTCGTGCTCACCGCGGGGGGGAAGACCTTCTCCCTCCACGTCCCGCTCGTGCCGCTGAGCGACTTCGGCTCCCTCGGGACCGACGCCGCCACCATCTTCGTGTCCATCGGCGTCATCGGGTTCCTCCTCGAGCTGGCCAAGGAGCACCGCAGCCGGCTGAACCTCCTGTGCACCGTCCCCCTGCTGTTCAGCGCCTTCTTCGCCTACCAGCGGGCCGTGCTGCTCACGCTGGGCGCCTGCGTGACCGTCATGGTCGTGGTGGCGCTCGGGTCGACGGCCCGCCGGCGGCTGCGGGTCCGCGGGGGCGAGGTCGCCATCGTCGCCCTCGCCGTGGTCGGCGTCGTGGTGGGCGTGTCGGTGGTCCCCGCCATCACGTCGCAGCGCTCGGTCACCGGCCCGCTGTCGTCGGTGCTGTCGCAGACGGTGGGCGCCACGATCGGGTCCGAGGCCAAGGCCCAGTCCGCACAGAGCCGGCTCAACAAATGGAGCGTGGCCCTCGGCTACGCCGAACAGGACCCGATCCTGGGGAAGGGCCTCGGGTTCGAGTACAGGTACTTCACCCCGGGGCCGAACATCTTCGTGTTGACCGACCTCACGGAGAACATCGGTCTCGACCTGTGGCTCCGGACCGGGCTCATCGGCGTCGCCCTCTTCCTCGTCGCGCTCCTGACCTCGCTCGTCAACGGGTTCGCGGCTTGGCGCCTCCACTCGGACAGAATGGTGGCGGTCCTCGCCCTCGCCCTGTTCGCGGTGGTGATCGGGCTCATCGCCAAGGGCCAGGTCGAGTCGATCTTCGAGAACTATCGATTGGCCACCATGCTCGGGTTGTCGCTCGGCATGCTCAGGAGCGCGGTGACCTCCGGAGGGGGAATCCCCACAATGATGCGCAGTTTCGACACAGTGCGCCCGTACGAGGTGGTCTGACGACATGGAGATCCGACAAGTCATCCGGGACGTCCGGCGCAACCTCGCCGTGGCGTTGGCGGTGTTCATCGCGTGCCTCGTCATCGGCGTCGCCGCGGCCGTCACGCCCGCCAAGCAGTACAAGGCGACGACCCTCGTGGCGGCCCAGGTCAACCCCGGGACGCCCGACGTCGCCGGCGCGGTGCAGGAGATCTCGGTGGTCATGCCGCAGCTCCCGGTGGAGGCGACCACCGACGGGATCCTGGCGCAGGCGCGGGCGAACGTCCCCGAGCCCTATCGGGCCAAGGGCGCATCGGTGGACGCCACCTCCGACCCCGGCACCTTCATCGTGACCATCGACGCCACCAGCACCAGCCCGAAGGCGGCCTCGATGTACGCCAACGCCGTGGCCGAGGCGTTGATCCGCCACCAGCCCAAGCGCATCGACTACGTGCTCGACCAGCTCTCCAAGGCCACCCCGCCGGGTGCGCCGTCGAACCCCCGCACGCCCATCGTGCTCGGGGCGGCCGTCTTCGGCGTGATCCTCGGGATCTTCGGGGCGATGTGGGCGGCGGGCATCAGGCGCCGGCTGAGCCGGGTGACCGAGGTGAAGGAACGGATCGGCGCCACCGTCCTGGGCGAGGTGCCGCGTGTCGGCGTGGCGGGGCTGCGGCCGGCCGAGCTGTTCGTGAAGCACACCGAGCCCATGGCCATGGAGGCGTTCCAGGAGTTGCGCAGCAACCTCCTCATCAGCCTCCCCGCGGGTGCCTCGGCGACGATCGCCGTGACCTCGTGCGACCCCGGTGAGGGCAAGACCTCGGTGGCCACGAACATCGCCTGGGCGCTCGCCGCCCAGGACCGCCACGTCACCGCCATCGACTGCGACCTGCGCAAGCCGGCGCTGCACACCCAGATGGGCGTGCCCTTCGGCCCCGGGGTGACGAGCCGCCGCACCGAGGACGCGCTGGCCCACGCCTCGCGGACCTCCAACCCGTACCTCGACGTCATCCCGGCGGGGATCATCGACCGCCACCCGTCGGACATCGTCTCGGCCCACCTGCCCCTGCTCATCGACGAGCTACGCGAACGCCACGAGACAACGGTGATCGACTGCCCGCCGCTCATCGGCGTCGCCGAGACCGTCCTCATCGCGGCGATGGTCGACCTCGTGATCGTGGTGGTCGACGCCCGCCGGTTCAACCCCGAGCGGCTCCAGCAGTCCCTGCTCCGGCTCGACACCGCCAACTCGAACGTGGCGATCGTGCTGAACCGGGTGCGGTTCAACCGCCAGCGCCGTGACGGTGCCTACGGCTACGGCCACTTCCGCCGGGCCGAGGCGCCGCCGCCGGCACCGGCCGCACCGGTGGTCGCCGCCAACGTCACGCCCGCCCGCCCGCCGCGGGCCAACGGGCGCCGGGCCACCATCGAGCGCCCCGAACCGCTGCGGGCGCCGGGACCGAAGGTCCTCCGCTCGCCGTCGAACGAGGCGTCTCCGGGGTCCACCGGTGTCCCCGAGGTGACCGAGCAGAAGGGCCGGTCCGGCTACTGGCAGCGGTGAGCGGACAGGGTCGCGTACAGCGTTTCGAACTCGGCGGCCATCCTCGATGTGGCGAAGTGCTCCGTCGCCACGGCGCGGCCGCGCTCCGCGAAGGTGGCGCGCAGCGGCGCGTCGGCCAGCAGCCGCCCGAGGGCGCGGGCGAGCGGCTCCGCCTCGCCGGGCGGCACGAGCAGGCCGGTCTCGCCGTTGCGGACGACCTCGGGCACGGCCCCGACGGCGGTGGCCACCACGGGGGTCCCCGCCAGCATCGCCTCCACCGCCACCAGGCCGAACCCCTCGCTGAACGACGGCACGGCCAGCACGTCGAAGGCGAAGTGGGCGGCCCACGGGGCCTCCACCCAGCCGGCGAAGGTCACCCGGCCGGTGACGCCGAGCTGGGCGGCGAGCGCCTCCAGCGCGGGGCGCTGGGGGCCTTCGCCCACGAGGACGAGCCGGCACCCGGGGAGCGACGCCATGGCGCGCACCAGCACGTCGAGGCCCTTCTCGGGCGAGAGGCGACCCACGGCACCGACGACCGGCCCACCCCCGTCGCCGCGGGGCGCCACCGACGACGGGGCGGGGACGCCGTTGTAGATCACGCGCACCGACCCGTCGCCCAGCCCGAGGAGGGCCTCGGTGGACGCGGCCGCGTACTTCGACACCCCCACGTAGGCGTCGACGCGCCGGGACAGGCGGCCGACGAGCACCCGCTGCACGCGGGCGGGCTGGTCCCAGACGCTGTGGACGACGGCCACCACCGGGGTCCGGGTGAGAACGGAGGCGAGCAGCCCGTACTGGGCGCTCCACTGGCTGTCGAGGTTGGCGTGCACGACGTCGGGCCGCAGCGCGCGCAGGGCCCGCACGTGCGCCCGCACGGCTCCGATGTCGGCCTTGTTGCGCACCGCGCCGAGCACGACGGTGGCGGTGCCGGGCCGGGCCCCGGCGACCTGGGCCACGACGTCGGCGGACGTGCCGACCACCGTCACCTCGATGGCCGGGTCGAGCGCACCGAGGAGCGTGGCCAGGCTGGTCGACGACCCGCCGCGCACGGGTGCGTCGAGATAGCAGGCCAGCCGCAGCGCCCGCGACGCCCGGCGGTCCTGCCCGGTCCCGCCGTCGTCCTCGGACATCGGGCACCGACTCTACCGTCCGTCGACACCGCCCCGGCTGTCCGTGGGGGCCCCCGCTCCGCACGCCCCGCGCCGGGCGCGGGGATGCCATGAGCCCCGTCGAGCACCGCCGCCCGGCCGGCGCCGCGCCCGACGACCGCGAGCCCGACGCCGGCATCCGCTGGGTCAGCGCCTCCATGCCCACCCACGGCGGCGTGGTCGCGGCCGACCCCAGCATGCCGGTCGACGACGTCCCCTCCGAGCCGCCGTGGCCCCCCCGGGCCGACGCCGGGCCCACCGGCGGGGCCGGCGCTCCCGGCCCACCGGGCACGGGTGCCCCCAGTGCGCTTCCCAGCCGTTTCGGGCGCAACGTGCTCATGAATTACGTGGCGCAGATCGTCACCGCCCTGGCTGCCATCGTGATCACGCCGTTGCTGCTGAAGCACCTGGGCCGCTCGGCGTTCGGCGTGTGGATCCTCGCCAGCAGCATCGTCACCTACCTCCAGCTGTTCGCGGCGGGGTTCGGCGGTGCCACCACCCGCCTCGTGGCCGAGGACGCCGCGGTGCGGCCCGAGGTGGCCGTGCGCACCCTCAACACCACGTTCTTCGTCCTCGTCCCGCTGGCCGCGCTGGCGCTGGTGGCGGGCGTCGTCATCGCGTTCCTGTTCCCGTCGATGTTCCACGTGACCCCCGCGCTGCACACCGACGTGGTGATCGCCGTGGCCGTGCTGGCCGTGGCCATGGCCGCCGCCTTGCCGTGCGACACCTTCGGCGGCGCGCTCCTCGGCCACCAGCGCTTCGACCTGCTGTCCATCTCGAACGCGCTCCTCGTGGCGACGACGACGGCGGCGAGCATCGTCATCGTGGTGAACGGCGGCGGCATCGTGCCGCTGGCGGTGGCCACCACGCTGATCTCGCTGTCGTTCCACGTGGTGCGCTACGCCATGCTCCGCCACATCGAGCCGTCGACGCGGCTCAGCCGCCGGCTGGTCGACCGCGTCCAGCTGCGCCGCGCCGCACGCCTGTCGGGCTGGTTCCTCGTCCTGGCCGTGCTCACGGCCGTCTACAACACCCTGTGCGACGTGCTCATCGTGGGCATCGTCGCCGGCGTCAGGGCGGCGGCCGTCTACGCGGTGGGTTCGCGCCTCGCCAAGGCCGCCATGCAGGCCCTCGACTCGCTGGCGCAGGTCTTCTTCCCCCACGCGGCGCACACCGCCCGCAACGAGTCGAGGGACGCGCTGGCCGGGATCACCATCGACGGCACCCGGGTGACCCTCCTCGGCGGCACCATGGCCGCCCTGGTGTTCGTGGTCCTGGCCGCCCCGGGGATCCGCGCCTGGGTGGGGCCGGGGTACCGGACCTCGGCCCAGGTCCTGGTGGTGCTGGCCGTGGCCATGGCCCTCGGGTCGCCGTTCCGGGCGCTCGCCAACATCATGACCGGGGCGGGCGACCTGCGGAGCCTGACCTTCGTGCGGGCCGGGGAGGTCGCCGTCAACCTGGCGGTGTCCGTCGTGCTCGTGATCGTCATGGGCCCGGTGGGCGCGGCGTGGGGCACCCTGGCGGGGGTGGTGCTGTTCCGCCTGCCGGTGGGCATGGTCATCGGCTGCCGGGCCGTGGGGCTGCCGGTGCGGACGCTGCTGGTGCGGGCGGTGGTCCCCCACCTGCTCCCGGCAGGCGCGTGCACGCTCGTCCTGGTGGCCATGATCCGGGTGGCCGAGGAGTCGGTCCCGGGCCTGTTCGCGGCGGCCGCCGCCGGGTGCATCGCCTACCTCGGCGTCTACTTCGCCACCGGCTCCACCCCCGGCGACCGCCGGCGCATGCTCGGTTACGTGCACTCGCTGCGGTCGCGGCGAGTCGGCGCCACGCCGTCGGCGTAGGCACGAAATCCTCCACCAACACCCGGAGCCTCCCTGTGCGACGACTACGATCCCGGGCCGTGAGGTCGACCGGGTGACCCGGCTGTCCGGGCCCACCGCGCTGACGCGGAATATCGAGACGACCGCCGGGACCGGGCCGTGAGGCCCCGCCGCGCCCTGCCCCCGGCGATCCTGCTCGGCGGGGCGGTGACCACCCTGAGCGTGGCCCGGTCGCTCGGCAGCGCGGGTGTCGAGGTCGTCATCCTGAGCGACGACGTCACCGACTGCCTGGGGCGGCACTCCCGGTACTGCCGGCGCTACGTCCATTTCGGGCCGGAGGCGGGCGTCGACGTCAAGGACCGCTGGATGGACTGGATCGCCGGCTTCGACGAGCCCGCCGTCGTGCTGCCGTGCTGCGACGAGGGCGTCGAGCTGGTGGCGCGCCACCGGCGCACGCTCATCGACGCCGGCCACCTCCCCATCGAGGCCGCCGACGACGTGCTGCTCGCCATGCTCGACAAGACGAAGACCTACCGCCTGGCCGCCGCCATCGGCGTCGTGGCGCCCCGCATGGTGACGGCCCACCGTCCCGACGACACCAGCGCCGCGCTCGACGAGGGCCTCACCTTCCCGTGCGCGGTCAAGCCCACGCGGTCCGACGCCGCGGTCCGGAAGCTCCCGGGGTACAAATCGTCCAAGGGCACCGTGGTCCACGACGACGCCGAGCTCGCGGCGGCGGTGGGCATCTTGTTCTCGGTCGACGTCGGCGCGCTCATCACCGAGATCATCCCGGGGGGTGACGACCGCTTCTGCTCGTACTACACCTACCTCGACGAGGAGGGCGAGCCCCTCCTGCACTTCACCAAGCGCAAACCCCGCCAGTTCCCGATCGCCTTCGGCACGGGGACGTACCACGTCACCAAGTGGCAGCCCGACGTGGCGGAGCTCGGGCTGCGGTTCTTCCAGGGCGTGGGCCTGCGGGGGCTCGGCAACGTCGAATTCAAGCGTGACGAGCGCGATGGCCAGTTGAAGCTCATCGAGTGCAACCCCCGCTTCACCATGGCCAACGGGCTCGCCCGGCTGGCGGGCATCGACTTCGCCCTGCTCGCCTACAACCGCCTGGTGGGGCGGGGGCTTCCCCCCCTGGAGTCGTTCCGCGACGACGTCAGCCTGTGGTTCCCGCGAGAGGACCTCCGGGCGCTGCGCGCCTACCGGGCGTCGGGCGAGCTCTCGACGACCGAGTGGCTCCGGACCGTGGCCCACGTGCAGCACTTCCCGACCTTCGCCTGGTCCGATCCCAAGCCGTGGTTGGCCGGCGTGCGCGCCGGGCTCCGCCGCATGGGCGCCGGCGCCCGGCGCCCGGCCGTGCCGTCGCCGGCCGCACCGGCCGTGCCGTCGCCGGCCGCACCGGCCGTGCCGTCGGGGGACGACCGGGGCGGCCCCGCAGCGACCTCGACCCCGTGACCGGGGCACGCCGCCGCCCGTCGGCCCTCACCCGGGCCCTGCACACGCTGCCGCGTGCCGGCGGTCCCGGCCTGGCCGTCGCCCACCGGGTGGAGCGCCTGCGCGCCCGGGGGCTGCGCGCCGCGCTGCACCGGTCGAAGGGCCGCCCCGCCGACGACACCCAGGCCCTCGGGCGCAACGACGCCGCCGCCTACCGCTGCATCTGGCAGGCGGCCGCCGACGCCGCCGGCGCCGAGGTGGAGGAGCTCGGTGGCGGGTTCCTGCTCGTCCGCCGGGACGGGGTCGAGACCATGGTGTGCCGGAACCTGGCCATGGTGGACCACCCGGTGTCGATCGCCCTGGCCCTCGACAAGTCGCTCATGGCGGCCGTGCTCGGCGCCCACGGCGTGCCCGTGTCGGAGCAGGTCGAGGCGCACCGCGGCGACATCGCCTCGGCGGCGGCGCACCTCGCCGCCGGCGGAGGCCGGTGGGTGGTGAAGCCCGCCAGCGACACCGGCGGCGGCTACGGCGTGACGTGCGGGGTCGAGACGGTCGACGACCTGTGGCGCGCCTGGCTGTGGGCCTCGGTGTGGAACGACCGCATCGTCCTGGAGCGCCAGGTGGAGGGGGAGGAGTTCCGCCTCCTCTTCCTCGACGGCGAGCTCCTCGACGCCGTGCACCGCAGCCTCCCCACCGTCACCGGCGACGGGCGGGCCACCGTGGCCGAGCTCATCGCCGCCGAGAACCACCGCCGGCTCGTCGCCGACGACGAGGTGGGCCGGGCGATCAAGATCGATCTCGACTGTGAGCTGGCCTTGCGTCGGGGCGGGCTCACGCTGCGGTCGGTCGTCCCCGCCGGGGAGCAGGTGGCCGTGAAGGGCAACGTGGGCGACAACTGCGCGGCGGAGAATGCCACGGCGCGCGACCTCCCACCGGCGCTGGTGGCCCGGGCCGCGTCGGCCGCCCGCCTGGCCCGCCTGCGCTTCGCCGGCGTCGACGTGGTCACGCCCGACCCGCGCCGGTCACTCGAGGAGGCCGGGGGCGTCGTGCTCGAGGTGAACGGCACGCCCGGCCTGCAGCACCACTACCTGGTGCGCGACCGCTCGGCGGCGACGCCGGTGGCCACCGTGCTCCTGGAGACCCTGCTGCGCGAGGCCGCCGACCGCTCGACGGGACCGCCCGGGGCGTGACGCCGCCGGTGCGGCGTCAGCTGGCCGCCTTGGCCGCCGACGACCGCGGCCGCCAGAAGGCCGGGATGTCGCGGGGCCGGCGCGGCTCGGCCAGCAGGTAGCCCTGGTAGAGGTCGCAGCCGAGCTGGCGCGCCACGTGGCGCTGCTGGCGGTTCTCGACGCCCTCGGCCACCACCCGCAGTCCCAGTCCGTGCCCGAGCTCGTTGATGGCGGCCACGATCCGCTCGTCCTCGGTCTCGGTGCCGAGCCCGCTCACGAAGGAGCGGTCGATCTTGATGTGGCTGACGGGGAGCTTCTTCAGGTGGCTGAGCGACGAGTAGCCGGTGCCGAAGTCGTCGATGGCGAGTCGGACGCCCACCTCGCGCAGCTCGTCGAGCATGCCGGTGAGGTGGCCGTCGTCGGAGACGAGGCCCGACTCGGTGATCTCGAGCATGAGCGCTCCCGCCGGCAGCCCGCTGCTCTCGAGCGCGCTTCGCAGCGCGGGCAGCAGCTGCTGGCCGTCGAGCTGCCGGGGCGAGACGTTGACGGCCAGGAAGGAGTCCTGGGCCTCGGGGTACATGGTCCGCCAGCGCGCCATCTGGGCGCAGCCCGCTTCGAGCACCCACTGCCCGAGCGCCACGATCAGCTCCGACTCCTCGGCCAACGCGACGAACCGGCCCGGCAGCAGCAGCCCCCGGCGCGGGTGCTCCCAGCGCACGAGCGCCTCCAGGCCGAGGACGCGGCCGTTGCTCAGCGAGGCGAGCGGCTGGTACTCCAGGCGCAGCTCGCCGTTGTCCACCGCGACGCGCAGGTCGTGCTCGAGCTCGAGCCGGCTCCCGACCTCGTCGCGCAGGCCCGCGTCGAAGATCGCCACGCGGCCGCGGCCGCGCGTCTTGGCCTGGAGCATGGCCATGTCGGCGTCCTGGAGCACGTCCGAGGCCTCGCGGCCCACGTCGGCCAACCGCACCAGCCCGATGCTGGGCGTGACCGCCAGGGTGCGACCGGTGCTCAGGTGGACGGGGCGTGACAGGATGGCGCGCAGCTCCTCGGCCCGCTGCAGGGCGGCGTCGGTGTCGGGCACGTTACGCTCGAGGGCCGCGAACTCGTCCCCGTGGAGCCGGCTGAGGCTGATGACGTCGGGCATCGAGGCGCGCAGGCGCTCGGCCACCGCCAGGAGCACCTCGTCCCCGACGGCGTGGCCGAGCGAGTCGTTCACGAGCTTGAAGCGGTCGAGGTCGAAGAAGAACATCACGAAACCCGCCATGTCGGCCGGGTCGCTCTCCTCGATGGCGCTCTGCACCGACGTCAGGAAGCCACTGCGGTTGGCCAGCCCCGTGAGGGGGTCGTTGCGCGCCTCCCATGCCAGCCGGTCGAGGAGCCGCTTGCGGTCGGTGATGTCGGAGACCGAGCACACGACGGCCGCGGTGTCGGTCCCCTCCCCGTCGCCCAGGGGGCGGGAGCTGACCGACAGCCACTGGTCGTTGCCCTCGTCGTCGCGCACGCCGATGACCACGTTGGTCGTCGCCGCATGCCGGGCCAGCGAGGCCGCCAGGGGCAGCGCCTCGGGCGGGAAGGGCGTGCCGTCCTCGCGCTGGGCGGGGTTGCCGCCGGTGAAGATGTCGTCGCCGCGCCCGTTGCGCAGGCGGTCGCCCAGGATGCGCGTGGCCGAGTCGTTGGCCGCCGCCACCGTGCCCTCGCGGTCGATGACGACCACGCCCTCCTCCAGGGCGGCCACGGCCGCCGCGTAGCGCCGTTCGAGCGCGGCGCGTGCCGCCGCCGCCTCCTCGGCGAGCTTGCGCTCCGAGACGTCGCGCATGATGGCCTGGAAGGCGGGCTTGCTGTTCCAGCTCGTGCGGGCGCTGGCGATCTCGACGGGCAGCTGCCCGTCGGGGCGCAGCAGGGTGGCCTCGAAGCCCTTCACCACGTCCCCCGGCTCCTTCAGCTGGGCGAGGCGGGCGATGGTGGCGGTGAGGTCGTCGGGAGAGATGAACGACGTGATGGGCTTGCCCAGCGCGTCGGACGCCGATGACAGGCCGACCATGCGCACGGCCGCGGGGTTGGTGTAGACGATGAGGCCGTCCTGGTGGACGATGATCCCGTCGGGGGAGTGCTCCACGAGGAGCTGCAGGCGCTCGCCGACGTCGGCGGTGACCCACGGGACGTCGCCGGGCTCGGTGACGTCGGCCACGATTCCGAGGAAGTGCGCCATGCCTTCGTCGGGCACGGACACGGCCCGGACGAGCAGGCGGTGCACGCCGCCGTCGGGCGCCTCGAACTCCTGGATCAGCTCGTAGTTCTCCCAGGTGATGCCGGCCTTGACCGTCTCGACGATGGGCCCCAGCACGGCGTCGCCGAGCTCGTCGGCAGCCACCGTGCGGCCGTCCTCGCCCGGCGGCACCCGGTAGACGCCGCCCACCGGCTGGCCCCGCAGCAGGCGGGCGAAGGGGGCGTGCCACACCACGCCGGGCCCGGGCACCTCGAGCTCCCAGACCACGACGTTGGTGAGGTCCGACACCGTCGACAGATGGCGGGCCGAGTCAGGGGGCTCGTCGAGGAATCCTCGTCGGGCGAGCGGGGGCGCGGGTCGCACCGGCCCGAGACGTGCTTCGGCCATGCAATGGCTATCGGCGCCCCGGGGGGGGACCTTGACCCCACCCGCCGCACGCCACGTTGCGCGCGTCATCATCACTTTCCGTGCCTGTTTTGGCGGTGTTTTTCGGGCCCGGGCGGGCGGTCACCGGGCTCCCGGCCGGGCGGGCGACAGGCGCACGAACCCACCCGTGAGCACGGTAAAGACGTCCCCTGGCCCTGTCGGACGCCCCGGACCACGGCGCGCCGGCGTCGGGGCCCTCCGTCGCGCCCCCCGGCCCTTCCCCGAATCATCAAGCACAAGATGTGGTGGCCTATGCCCGAGGTGACCACCATATCTGGTGGATCTACCACCCCGGCCGCCGCCACGGGCCGGGCGGCCGATAAGCCACAACAGCCCCTTTACGAACACGTGACCCGGGCCGTACTCTGTGGCCCCTCCCCGATCGACCAGAAGGAGCCAGGACGATGTCCATGGCAACCCCGCAGGGTACGAAGACGAATGCGACACGTGTCGGTGAGCCCGTTTCGATGTGTGGTGTGGGTGCCGTCACCGGCTATGGCTGGGGCCACAAGCTGCTCATCGAGGGCATGCTCTCGGGCGAGCCGGCGCTGCGCCCCACGCCCGGTTTCTCCCCCCATTTCGAACACGACATCGCCTGGGTGGCCCGGATCGCCGACGAGGGCGACCCCTCCGACGGGCCCACCCGCTACACCCGGGCCATCCGCCACGCCGCCCGCGAGGCGGTGCACGACGCCATGGACCGGGGCTGGCGCCCGGGCGGGGTGGTCGGCATCGTCCACGGCTACGTGCTCGGCGACGTCGATGCCTGGCGCGACTACCACCACCGCGGCGGGCTCGACGCCTCCAAGCGCGAGTGGGTGAGCCTGATGCCCTCGACGGTCCTGTCCGAGGTCGCCCAGGAATTCGACTTCCACGGCCCGACCATGGCCGTGACCGCCATGTGCGCCTCGGGCGTCGCCGGGCTGCTGACCGCCAAGATGTGGATCAACGCGGGCATGGCCGACGACGTCCTCGTGCTCATGGCGGACCTCTCGCTGACCCCGGAGAACTGCGCGGCGTTCAACAGGGTGGGCGTGCTGTTCGTCGACTCGCCGTCGCTCGACGCCTGCCGGCCGTTCCAGGAAGGCAGCCGCGGCTTCACAGGCGGCGAGGCGGCCGTGGGCTTCGTGGTGTCGGGGCGCCGCGGCGCCGCGTACGCCAACATCCTCGGCGGCGCCATGACCCACGACGGCCACCACGCCATCCACATCGCGCCCGACCACGCGCAGGTGTTCCGGGCCTTCGCAGGCGCCATCGACAACGCCGGCGTGCACCCGCTCGACATCACGTACCTCAACGCGCACGGCCCGGGTACGCGCCAGTGCGACACCGCCGAGGCCGCCGTCCTCGACGCCATGTTCCCGGCCGCCGAGGGTATCTATTCGGTGAAGCCGCTGGCCGGCCATTGCCAGGGCGCCGCCGGCGCGGTGGAGCTCACGGCCGCGCTGTACGGGCTGGAGCGCGGCGTCATCCCGGCGCCGCCCCGCGTGGCCAAGGGGCATCCCCGCCTGCTCGACGGGCCCACTGCGTGCGTCGAGGGCCCGGTCGTGAAGTCGTCACTCGGGATGGGCGGCCACAACGCCGTCATGGTCCTCGAGGCCGCGCCCGCCTGAGCGCGGCGGCAGGCGCGACGGCGGCAGGCGCGACGGCGGCAGGCGCGACAGGCTCGATCACCCCAGCCGCCGTCGTAGGATTCCGGCCGTGAGCCCGTCGGTGCCCCTCGTCGCCGTCGGGCCCACCGACTGGCGGCTCGCCACCGATGCCGTCGTCGCCGGGGGTGGCCGCGTGGTCGTCCCCGAGGAGGCCGAGGCACTCGTGTGGGTCGACTGGTCCGACGTGCAGGGCCTCGACGGCATCCTCGAACGGTCGCCGGGCATCCGGTGGGTGCACCTGCCGGGGGCCGGGATCGAGCGGTTCCTCGACTCGGCCCGGCGCTTCGGCGGCCGGACGTGGACGTGCAGCAAGGGTGCGCACTCGGCGCTCATCGCCGAGCACGCGCTCGCCCTGGCGCTGGCCGGCGTGCACGCCGTCGTGCCATCGGCCCGGGCGTCGGCATGGGAGCCCATGTCGGTGGGCTCGCTCATGGGCCAGCCCGTCACCATCGTCGGCGGGGGCGGCATCGCCGCCGCACTGATCGCCCTGCTGGCACCCTTCGGGGCGCGCGTCACCGCCGTGCGCCGGAGCGACCGCCCGCTCCCCGGGGCGGCGCGTACCCTCACCACCGCGTCGTTGCACGACGCCCTGCCCGACGCCCGCCTCGTGGTGCTCGCCCTGGCCCTCACCCCCGACACGACGGGCATCATCGGCCGCGCCGAGCTCGAGTCCATGCACCGGCGGGCGTGGTTGGTGAACGTCAGCCGCGGTGCCCATGTCGACACCGACGCCCTCGTCGAGGCCCTGACGTCCCAGGCGATCGCCGGCGCCGCGCTCGACGTCACCGATCCCGAGCCGCTGCCCGACGGCCACCCGTTGTGGAGCATGCCGAATTGCCTCGTCACGCCGCACAGCGCGGGAAACTCCAGCGCCGTCATGCGGTTGTTGGCGCGGCGCGTGGAGGACAACGTCCGCCGCTTCGGTGCGGGCGAGGAACTGATCGGCGTCGTGGACCCCGTCGCCGGCTACTGA
>DATKSK010000047.1 GCA_035531755.1 Acidimicrobiales bacterium
CGTCGTCGGCGTCTTCAACTGGCACAGCTGCCGGTCCACGACGACATCGTCTCCACGGGGCGCTTCGACACCGGCTGAGGCGCGCTGAGCCTTGGCCGTGGTGCAGTCCTGTTCGACGCGCTTCAATCCTCGCTCATCCGATAATCCGATCGTGACGCCTGGAGTCGAGGCCCACACCTGGACCTCACCGACCGATCGAGGACCCGGGGTCCGGCCTTGCATGAGAACAACACACCCTTATGTGAAGATGGGAGCAGCCTTCAGTGAAGACCATACAGTGGAGACGATGGGACTCGAACCCACGACCCCCTGCTTGCAAAGCAGGTGCTCTACCAGCTGAGCTACGTCCCCGTGGCCCGCACGGGGGCCCACCGACAGGATACGTGGCCACGGCGGGCGGGTTGCGCGGTCGGGCCGATCGGCATCCCCGACCGCAGGCGACGCGTCAGTGCTTCGACACCACCCACTTGAATCTGACCGATGCCGTCGACGACGTGTCCGACACGGTGACCGTGACCGTGGTGCGCCCGCGGATCATGGGGATCCCCGAGACGACGCCCGACGTCGGGTTGATGGACAGACCGGCCGGCAGGCCCACGGCTGCGTAGCCGAGCGTCTGGCCGCGCACGTCGACGGCGGTCATCGGCACCGACACCGGGGCGCCGGTCACCGACCGCTCGTTGCCGGGGGCCGTGACGAGGACCGCCGAGTGGGCGACCTCACAGCCGCCGCTCCTCCCGGAGTCGTTGGCCCACAGGCCCTGGACGTCGAACGTGCCGGTCGCCAACGTGAGGTAGACGGCCGCCCCGGGCAGGCCCGGGCTGACGTAGTCGCACTTGTCGGCGATCTCGTTGCCCCGCCGGTCCAGCCAGCCCGTCGAGGCGTCGGGGTCGGTGAGGGTCTCGGCGTACTCGTGGCTGGCCGTCTCGTTGACGCCGTCGAGGACCCCGTTCATCCCCGTCGAGGCGCACCCACCCACCCCCGCGTCGGGGATGTAGGGGAAGTTGGTGTACGCCACCGCCGGCCCGGTCACGTGGCCGGCGAAGAAGGGGTCGCCGCTGTTGTCGTGGTAGGCGCAGTACCCGTTGCGGGGGTCGAGCCATCCATCGGGGTTGGTCAGCGGGGGCGACACGATGACGAATTGCGCCTGGCTCGACGAGTCGCCGAAATGCACGGCGGCGTCGGCGGCCTCCTGGGCCAGCTGGGTGCCGTCCACGCCCCCGACGCTCGAATCCCCGGCGAAAGCGCCCTGGGGCGGCGTGATCGACGTGTCCTCCCACACGCCGCCGAGGACGCCCGCCCCGGGGAAGGCGACGTGGTCGGCTCCGGGGGCCACCGGGCAGGCCTTGGCTCCCGTGGTCGTCCCCCGGCAGTACTGCGTCACGGTGGCGCTCCACAGTTCGCCGTCGGTGCCGAGCCCGGCGAAGAAGGCCTGCAGATCGGGGGCGAGGCCGTCGGGGTCGCCGGAGAAGTGCTGGTAACCGCCGGCGCCGGTGCTCGGGGTGCCCCATTGCGAGCCCCAGAACACCAGGTACACCCGGGGGGAGCCGGTGACCACAGGGCCGCCCCGGTAGCGCAGTGGCCCCCTCGACCCCTGCCCGGCACCCTGGGGGCTGGTGGAGGAGGGTGCCGCGACGGCCGCCGCCCCGAGGTGCCCGGCCCCGGTCCGGAGAGGGAGGGCGCCGTGCCGGTAGGCGTGGCCGCCACCGGTCGGGTCGGACAGCCCGATCGCCCCCGAGCCCTGCGAACCGGCCGCGGTGCCGGCGGCTGCGGTCCCGGCGGTCGCGCCGGTCACCGTGGCGGCCGACAAGGCGGCGACGCCGAGCGCCCATGCCAGGCGTCGCCGGGGCACGTGCCCCGCCGACGGCGAACCGTCGTCTTTTCGCATCGTTCCCCCGCATCCCGGAGTGGAGGGCGGCCCTGCCCCCCGACTCCTCCGGTCACACCGGACGGTGTGACGTTCCCGCTCCGACCACCCCCGGCGCGCGAACAGGTCGTGCCAGTGCCACCTGGTTCCCCGCTGTCTTAGTCTGGGCACCCCGGCCGTGCCATCGCAAGATTTGGTGATTTCCCCTCGGGGATTCCCTATCCCGGCGTGAACGTGAACGACCGGACCACGACCTCGGCACCGTGCCCGTTCATGGGCGCGTGCCCGCCGCGGAGCCAGAAGTTGATGTCGGGGACCTCGCCACCGGCCGGCGGCCGGTCGGCGCCGGTGTAGGTCCATGACGACGGGGACGCCCCCGGTGCGGAGAAGGACAGGCCGCTCGCCGTCCAGTGGAACGACAGCGTGGTGGGCAGTGACGAGCCCAGCGTGACCCGGGTCAGATTGCCGGTGTGGGCATAGGGCTGCACCACGAACTGGGCGTTGGTGGGGTCGAAGGGGTCCCCCCAGCGCGATGCCTCGATGTCGATCTCCCGGTAGTTGAACTGCGGGCTGGTCCAGTCGTAGGTGAAGAGGCCCAGGACCATGTCGGGGTCGAGGTCGTCGACGCGCGAGTCGAGCACCCAGGTGTACGTGCCGTAGCCGAGGCTGCGGGTGTTGACCACCTCGCCGACGGTCCAGTGGCGCTTGGCCTTGGTGATGACCAGATGGAGGCGCCCGAGGCTGTCGACCCATGCGTTCTTCTTCGAGAAGTAGTTCGGCCCGGGTCCGAGGCGGTGCGCGTTGGACTTCACGGTCCAGGTGTACCCGGAGAACGACAGCGTGCGACGGGCGACGGCCGCCGCCGGCCGGGCCGGGGTGACGAGCACGAGCGCGACCGCGCTGAGCGCGACCGCGACCGTCGTCCACCGTGCCATCGGGCCGGCCCTGAGCGGGCCGGATGGGCGCCGCCGTGTCCCCCGCACGTCCCCGGACGCTACTGCCCGTGCGCCCCCGGTGCCCGGGACGAGCCCGGGCTGCTGCGGCGGCGCCGCCTCAGCGGGGGTCCGGCCGGTCGAGGTTCCAGTGCAGCGACACGGTGCACATCCACTCCTGGTCGTCGGCGTCCTCGCGGGGGATGATGCCGAACCGGCTGATCGTCCGCTGGCCGCCCTCGTGGTCGCCGTAGAGCAGCTCGATCGTGAAGCGCCGCCGCGCCGTGATGGCCTCGGCCAGCCAGGCGTGGTCGGGGTCGGCCGTGTCCCGGATGGCGCCCTGCCAGAAGCTGTTGTCCGCGGGCGGCACGTACAGGTCACGGGTCTGCATCCGGAACGCGTCGGGGTCGGCATGGTCTCGGCCGCCCGCGGTCGCGGCCCCCGACGGGTGCCACCCGTGGATCACGGCGAGGCCCGACCCGACGTTGCGCAGCGACATGGCGAGGTAGATGTTGCCGTCCACGTACTCGGCGACGGCCCGACCGCCGCCGACGGCCGCCCAGTGCTCGTCCATCCAACCCACCTTCACGGTGGGGTCCTGCAGCCGCGACGACGTGAGCACGGGCCGGAGGTTGACCTGCAGGGCCTGCTGGGCCGTGCGCGCCGCCTGGTTGGCCGACCGGACCGATGCGAACGTGGCCACCGCCAGCACCAGCGTGCCCCCGGCGGTGGCGAACGACGAGATGGTGACCCAGTCGGTGGTCATCTCCGAAGGTTACGACGGCGTGGTCCGGTCGCCCCGGCGTGGCCGCCGTTCTCCGGTAGCGTGCCGGCCGTGCCGAGAACCGGTGGGAGACGGCGGCGGACGCCGACGCTCGCCGCGTTGCTGGTGGCCGCCGGCATCGCCCTCGGCGCCTGCTCGAGTGCCAGAGCGCACGCGTCGGTGCCCGACGGCCTGCCACCGGCGCCCACCACCCACCAGGACACCGCCTTCACCGGGAACGGCCCCTACCGTGCCGGCGTGGCCTTCGAGACGACGCCGGCGGGCGACTCCGTCGTCGTGTACTACCCCGTCGACGCGGACCGCACCGTGGGCAAGCCCACCTACACGGTCAACCTGATCCGTTGGTTCCTCGGCTCCCCGACCGCGCCGATCCCGGCGGGCCTGCCGTCGAACCTGCCGACGACCCTCGCCACCGACGCCTACATGAACGTGCCGGTGAGCAGCCACGGCCCCTTCCCGGTGGTGATGTTCAGCCACGGCTTCGGGGGCTACCCCGAGCAGTCGAGCTTCCTCACCGACCATCTGGCCACGTGGGGCTTCGTGGTGGCCGCCCCCGACCACCGCTCGCGCGACCTGAAGTCGGTCGCGGGCGGGACCGTCGGCACGGGGCAGAGCGACGTGCAGGACCTGCGGGATGCGCTGACCCTGGTGACGACGATGGACCACGATGTCGGCGGCCTGCTCCACGGCAAGCTCGACCTGACCCGGGTGGCCGCCCTCGGGCACTCGGCGGGGGGCGGGGCCGCCATCACCTTCGCCGGGGACCGCGCCGTGCGCACCTACATCGGCCTGGCGCCCGCGGCGGGGACGCCGCCGCCGGCGGGCAAGCCCGGCATGATCATCCAGGGCACCGCGGACAAGGTCGTGCCGGCGGGGGACACGCAGCGGCTGTACGCGCGGCTGAAGGGGCCCAAGCGCCTGGTGCTGATCGACGGCGCGGGCCACAACGCCTTCGACGACGTCTGCACCATCGGTGCCGCCCAGGGCGGGCTGGTGGCGTTCATCCACGAGATCCCCCTGCCGGCGAGCTTTCGGTCCATCGCCACCGACGGGTGCAGCTCCCCGGACGTCGTCCCCCCCGAGCCGTGGCCGCTGATCGACCACACCGTCGTCGCCCAGCTCCGGTGGGGGTTGGGCATCGACCCGGCGCCGGTCGGTCTCGACGCCGGCCTGGCCGGCGCCTTCAGCCCGGTCGTGGCGAGCATCACCAGCACGGGCTGACGCCCCCGGTCCGGCGGGCCGCGCCGCCCCGGTAGCGTTGCATCCGAAGAGCGCCGGATCCGGGCACCGCGCCCGCCCGGCCTCCGCCGCTCACGCCGCGCGCCCGACTCGATGCCCGACGCCCCCGACCCCACCGCTGCCCGGGCCCCCCACCACCGGTCCCGTCGCGCCGGCGCGCTCCTGGCGGGTACCCGCGGGTCGGGCCCGGTGGCCGCGGTCATGACGGTGGCGGCCACGGCGGCCGTGGTGGCCACGCTGCTCGATCCCGGGACGGTCCACGCGGTGGGCCGGGGCCGCACCGGCGCGACGGCGACGGCGGCGGCGCCGCCGACAACGACCTCCACGACCTCCACGACCACGACCACGCTCCCGGCGGGCGGCCCGCCACCGTGCACACCGGCGGTGGTTGCCGGGGGCGCCTACGCGGTCGGCGACTCCGTCATGGTCGACGCCCAGCAGGCCCTGGCGGGATGCCTGCCCGGCACCGTCGTGGACGCGTCGGTGAGCCGCCAGTGGTCCGACGGCGAGGTGCTCCTGCACCAGGTGATGGCCCAGGCGGCGCCGCCCGCGGTGGTCGTCGTCGGTCTCGGCACGAACGGACCGGTGACCGACGCCGACTTCGACGCCATGATGACGGTCCTGCAGCGCGCCGCCCGCGTCGTCTTCGTGACCGTGCACGTCGACCGGCCCTGGCAGGACCAGGTGAACGCCGTCCTCGCCCGCGGCGTGGCCCGCCACCCCACCGCGGTGCTGGCCGACTGGCAGGCCGTGGCGCGCCAGCACCCCGAGTGGTTCTACGCGGACGGCACGCACCTCCCGATCGGCGGTCCGGGCGCCCAGGCGTTGGCCGCTGTCATCGCCGCCGAGGCCTGACCGGTGGACGCCGATTCCCGCGCCGCCGGGCCCCGCGGCGCCGGGCCCGCGGCCACGCGGCAGTTGGACCTGGCGGGCTGCCACAACTTCCGCGACCTAGGCGGGTACCCGGTGGCCGGCGGCGGGCACACCCGCTGGCGCACCCTCTTCCGGGCCGACGGCCTGGCCCGGCTGACCGAGGAGGACCTCGTGGTCCTGGGCGAGCTGGGCGTGGTCACCGTCATCGACCTGCGCACCCCGCTCGAGGCCGAGGTCCGGGGGCGGTTCCCCGCCGGGGTCGACGGGGTTCGCCTCCACCATCTGCCGCTGACCGACACGCTGCCGGGCGAGGAGGACGCCCCCGAGTGGGGCGCCGCCGACTTCGTGACGGCCCGCTACCGGGGAATGCTGACGGAGGGCGCCGGTTCGGTGGCCCAGGCGCTGCGGCTGCTCGCGGAGCCCGCCAACCTCCCGGCCGTGTTCCACTGCAGCGTGGGCAAGGACCGGACCGGCGTGCTCGCCGCCGTGATCCTCGGTGTGCTCGGGGCGCACGACGCCGACATCGTCGACGACTACGCGCTCAGCGCGGTGCCCATGACCCGGATCCTGGAAGGGCTGCGGCGCGAGTACCCCGACGCCACCGAGGTGGTCGAGCGCTACGCGCCGGTCATCCTGTCGGTGCAGCCCGACGCCATGGCCGGGTTCCTGGCCGGCGTGCGCCAGGACCACGGGACCTTCGACGGGCTGGCCCGGGCCCTCGGTGTCGGCGCCGAGGCCGAACGGCTGCGCACGCTGCTGGTGGAACGGGCCGGCTGAGCCCGCAGCACGGCGAGCTCAGCCGGCGCACCGACCGACCCCCCGCGCGCGGGTGGGGGCGCCGCGGCCAGCGCTGTCAGCGCGAGAAGGTGATCTCGTCGATCCGCTTCATGACGTCGTCGCCGAGGAGGGGGATGACGTCGAGCGCCTTCATGTTCTCCTGGACCTGCTCCACGCGGCTCGCCCCCGTGATCACCGTGGACACATGGGGATTCTTGGTGCACCACGCCAGCGCCAGCTGCGCCAGGCTGCACCCCAGCTCGTCGGCGACCGCCTTCAGCTTGACCACCTTGGCGTTGCGTTTGGGGTCGGTGAGCATCCCCTGGAGCCATTCGTAGCCGGGGAGCGCCGCCCGGCTCCCCTCGGGGATCCCCTCCGCGTACTTGCCGGTGAGCAGTCCCGACGCCAGCGGGCTCCAGATGGTGAGCCCGAGGCCGATGTCGTTGTAGAGGCGGGCGTACTCCCACTCGACCTTGCGGCGCTCGAGGATGTTGTACTGCGGCTGCTCCATCACCGGCTTGTGCAGATGGTGGCGCTCGGCGATCTCCCAGGCCGCCCGGATCTCGTCGGCGGTCCACTCCGACGTGCCCCAGTACAGCGCCCGGCCCGAGCTCACGATGTCGGACATGGCCCACACCGTCTCCTCGATGGGCGTGTTGGGGTCGGCCCGGTGGCAGAACAGCAGGTCCACGAAGTCGAGGTCGAACCGCTCCAGCGAGCCCTCGATCGCCTGCAGGAGGTACTTGCGGTTGAGGGTGTTGCGCATGTTCACCTCGTCGTGGATGCCCCAGAAGATCTTGGTGGACACGACGTAGCTGTGACGCGGCCAGCCCAGCCGGGCGATGGCCTTGCCCATGATGCGCTCGGACTCGCCGCCGGAGTACGACTCGGCGTTGTCGAAGAAGTTGACGCCGGCGTCGTGGGCGGCCGCCAGGCAGTCCGAGGCCAGGCCCTCGTCGAGCTGGGGCCCGAAGGTGACCCACGATCCGAACGACAGGACGCTCACGTTGAGGCCCGATCGGCCCAGTCGGCGGTACTCCATCTCCATGGCAGCGGCTCCTTGTCGGCGTGACGACAGACGTGGTGGCGAAGGCCCCGAGCCTACGGGGTCATGTCACCGACGTGTCCGCCGGCGCGGGCGCGCCGGGGCGTCAGGGGCGCCCGGCCCCCACGAGGCCGTTGCCCCAGATGCCCTGGATGCGGACCACGTCGCCGGTCGACGGCGCGTGGACGACGGAGCCGCCCCCCACGTACATCCCGACGTGGTCGATGCCCCCGTACCCCCAGAAGACGAGGTCGCCCGGTTGCAGGTCCGACAGCGGGATGTGGGCGATGGCGCCGTACTGGGCCGCGGCGGTGCGGGGCAGGCTCACGCCCGCCTGGCGCCACGCCCACTGGGTCAGGCCCGAGCAGTCGAAGCCGACGCCGGGGGTCTCGCCGCCCCAGCGGTAGGGCACGCCGAGCTGGCTCTCGGCCGCCGCCACGGCCCCGGCGGCACCGCTCGCCACGGGCAGGTTGACCAGGGTGGCCCCGACCGAGGAGGAGCCCGTGGCCTTCGTCGGGGCGGGCGCGGCGTTCACCCGGGCGAGGAAGGCCGCGTGGGCGGCCGCCTGGGCGGCGGCCTGCTGCTGGGCAACGAGGCTGGCGATCTGGCCCTTCACCCGGCCGAGGGTGGCCTGCTGGTCGGCCATCGTGGCTTCGGCGGCCCGGCGGGCGGCGCCCGCCTGGTCGACGGCCGTCTGGGCCTGGGCCTGGGCCGACTCGAGCTGGCTCTGCTGGGTGGCGAGGTGGGTCTGGGCCACGTTCAGCGAGTCGATGGCCCCGGCGACCTTGCCGCTCGACACCGACCGGTACTCGGCCGCCACCGACGCCTCGGCGCCACCCGAGGCGAACAGGGTCGACAGGCTGCTGTCGGTGGTGCCCGACATGTAGGCGCTGACGGCGGCGGCGCGCAGGTTCCCCTGGTCCTGGGTGACCTCGGTGCGGTCCTGGGCGATGGTGCCGCGGATCTGGGTGACCTGCTGGCCCAGCTGCTGCACCTGCTGCTGAGCGGCGTCGTACTGCTGGGAGAGGGCGTCGAGGTGCTGCTGGTCGGCGGCCAGCTGGTTGGTGATCTGCGTCGCCTGGGCCCGGGCGCTCGCCAGCGGGTCGGCCATGGCCGGGCGCGAGGTCGCCACGAGGGCGGAGGAGAGCACTGTGACGACAGCTCCGGCAAGGACGGCGGCGCGCTTCGGCCACCGTGTCGAATGGCTTGACGGAACCGTCGAGGAAAGCTCGACGTCAGTCACAATGGGACTACTGCTTAGCAAGGCCCGTCGGGCACAGGCAAGCCTTGCCGTTGCCCTGGCCACGTACCCGGCGTGCCACCAGCCTCATGTTGACAAAGTGACTGGTGTGGTTATGGCACGACCTCGCGCTCGGTGACGGCCTGCCCTGTGACGGCGGTCGCCGGGCCCGACCGTCAGGCGGTGCGAGCCCCGTTCCAGGGCATGACGCCCTCGGCCGACGGTAGGGCCTGGTCGGAGGTCGCCGCGGGTGCGCCCACCCCGGCGGGCGCCGCCGCCTGGCGTAGCTTGGCGAGCTCGGCCATGACGATCTGCTCGTGCTCCTCGAAGTCGCGCTTCGCCGCCCGCGGGCTCCAGCGTCCCCGCATCACGAAGACGAGCCCCAGGAAGACGAGCTGCCCGGCGGCGCACACCCACCACCACCGCTTCCATTCGTTGCCCGAGGCCTTCTGGGCGGGGACGATCTTCTGCTCGACCCGCAGGAGCGAGGCCAGCTGGGGCGAGTTGGCCTGCACGCCGGCGATCTGGGCGGCGGTCACGGGGTGCCCGGCCTGGATCGACGAGGCCAGCGGCGAGAAGCTGAGCAACCCCGACACCTGCGCCTTGAGCGGGTCAGGTACCGCCGCCATGGCGGTCAAGATGTTGTGGCTCGTCCCGAAGTTCTCCAGCAGCGCGGCCAGGGCCTGGCCGGGACCTGCCGGCGTCATGCCCTGCAGCGACGCGATGACGCTCGCCGGCGCCGCGGGCGGGTTGAGGTTCCCGGCCGCGGGGACATACGGCTGCGCGGCTTGGAAGGTCTGGAGGTTGACCGCCGCGCCCTGGTTGTCGACGAGCGTGGTGGACGTCGTGATCACCATGGGCAGCACCACGAACGACGCCGCCACCACGATGCGCAGGATCCATCCCCACACCGCCAGGCCCGACGCCGACAGGGCGGGGTTGTGGGCCTCGACCGCCTCGGTGTAGGCGGCCATCCACGGCGTGTAGGCCGTGCCGATGAACACACCCAACATGATCACGACGAAGACGTTGGAGTAGTAGCCGGTCGTGGGGTGGTCGACCTGCATCAGCAGGACGATGGTCATGACGAAGGCGCCCACCGCGCCCACCACCATGAAGGGCTTGCGGACCCGGAGGCGGTCCGACAGGATCCCGATCACGACCAGCATCACGGCGTCGACCGTCCAGTACCACGTGTTGATGCCGTTGGCGTCGGCGGTGGTGCGGTTGAACACGACCACCCAGTACAGGGTGAGCACGCTGACGGACGCGAAGTAGATCAGCAGGAACAGCGAGATGCCCACCGACGACGCCACCAGGTCGGGGCGGAGCATCGAGCGCAGGGGGTGGCGCGTGGCCTTCTCCACGTCGATGCCCCGGGCGCGCGCCTCCACCAGGGCGCGCTCGTTGTCCGACACCATCAGCTGGTCGCGCAGCTGCGGGGACAGCTCTCGCAGGCCGATGAAGGCGATCACCACGACCGCCAGGCACACGAAGCCCGAGATGACGAACTGGTCCTGCCACGGGTGCAGGTGCGGCAGCGTGTGCGTCGCCACCAGGCTGGCGGCCAGGCTTCCCACGGTGGGCCCGAGCGCCCAGAAGCCCATGGCCGACGCCCGGCCCATCTGCGGCGAGAAGTCGCGGATGAGGGCCGGGGTCGACACCAGGATGATGCCCTCGACGAAGCCGATGACGCAGTAGGCCACGGCGAAGCCGAACTTGGAGTGGATGTTGGGGACGGCGATCAGCTGGATCAGGCCGACGGTGAGGGTGCCGTAGATCGTCAGGTTGGCGCGGCCGATCTTGTCCGACAGCCCGCCGATGAACGCCGTGAAGGCGCCGATGGCGTTCGACACCACCAGCAGGTAGAGGAAGTACAGAAACGACATGTGGTAGTAGGGCAGCATCAGCGGGGTGACGGCGCCCTCCACGTAGTAGAGGTAGTAGAGGACGATCGTCGTCAGCACCACGATCCCGAGGTAGCCCATGCGGGGGCCGCTCGTGGGGTAGTGGGTGAGCTGGCGGGTCCACAGGGCGTTGCGCAGACCGCTGCGGGACCTGGGGGCCGGGCCCTGCGGGACTGGAGCCGGTGCCGGTGCTGTCGCTAACGCCATGGCGACCTCCCCCGATGACCCGGCGACCTCCCGGGCCCCCTGCCTCCGGCCTGGCGGTCGTGAGGCCTCACTGCCGGGGCCAACCGCTCCTCTGGCACCGATACGGGTGACCCTCTGGGCATCGTACGGAGCGGCCCCCTGCCCGGACAGGGCCGTATTGCCCATCTTCGGCGAGCCGCTCGGGGGGCACGCCGGCCGTTGGGCCATTTCCCCTTGCAGATCGGCACGAGGGGGAGGATGCTGGCGGTACCTGCGCTCCCACCAGGAAGAGACCATCCCATGACCCTCGAACCGGTGCCCGCCTGGGACGGCGACGACTTCTCGGCCCACCGACTCCTCCTCGACATGGCGCACGAGCTCGGCCCGATCGCCAACAAGGGCGACCACGGCCGCCTGAGCGACGAAGCCTCGGCCCTCCTCGAGGCGTTCGTGCACCACGCCGAGGCGGAGCGGGCGCTCGTGCTCCACCTCCCCCCGTTCACCGCCCGGCTCATCGAGCACGGCCAGCAGCGCGTGGTGGACCGGCTGGTGTCGCTCGTCCTCGAGGCCGACCTGGCCGAGGAGCCGTGCCGCTGCGTGGACCTCGCCGACGAGATCGCCTCGCTCATGGAGGTCCAGATCATGTCGGAGGAGTGGGACCAGTCGGACCGCTGACGGCCCGGTCTGACCGTCGAAGTGCGCTCTCCATACGCCGACGAGCACGACACCGACCGCTGTTACGTCGTCGCCACCCGCCTGCCCTGATCGGCGGGCCGTCGGCGCGTGGCAGCTCGGCGGGCCGTCGGCGCGTGGCAGCATGGCGGGCCATGGACGGTGCGCAGGGTCGGGACGTCTCGAGTGCGGACGCGGGTCGGCGTCTGCGCTTCGCCGTCATCGGTGCGGGGATGGCCGGCATCCTGGCCGCCATCAAGCTGAAGGACGCGGGCTTCGATGACTTCACGGTCTACGAGAAGGCCGACCGGGTGGGCGGAACGTGGCGTGAGAACACGTACCCGGGGCTGTCGTGCGACGTCCCCTCGCACCTCTACAGCTACTCGTTCGCGCTCAACCCCGAGTGGAGCCGCACCTTCTCCCCGGGCCCGGAGATCCAGGCCTACTTCGAGGGCGTCGCCGAGCGCGGCGACGTGGTGCGCTTCGTGCGCTTCGGCGACGAGGTGGTGCACTGCGAGCTGGTAGACGGCCGGTGGCGCCTGCGCACGGCCGCCGGCCACCGTGACGAGGTCGACGTCGTGATCGCTGCCACGGGCGTGCTCCACCATCCCAAGCTGCCCGACATCGAGGGCCTCGACTCGTTCGCGGGCGCGGCGTTCCACAGCGCCCGATGGGACCACGGCGTCGCCCTCGACGGGGCACGCGTCGGGATCGTCGGCACCGGCTCGACCGCCGTGCAGATCGTTTCGGCCGTCGTCGGGCGCGTCGCGCACCTCAGCCTCTTCCAGCGCACCGCCCAATGGGTCATGCCCGTCGCCAACACCGCCTACACGCCCGAGGAGATCGACGCCTTCCGTCAGGACCCGAAGAAGGGCGCGGATCTCTACGCCGGCCTGTCGGAATTGTTCGACGGCTTCTCGGGCGCCATCGTCGACGCCGAGTCACCGCAGATGCAGTACATCGAAGACGCCTGCCGGGCGAACCTCGAGCAGAACGTCACCGACCCGGTGCTACGCGAGCGGCTGCGCCCGGACTACCGGGCCGCCTGCAAGCGGCTCATCGTGTCGCCCGACTTCTACGAGGCGATCCAGAAGCCGAACGCGTCGCTCGTCACGGAGTCGATCGAGCGCGTCGAGGCCGGGGGTGTGCGCACCGCCGACGGCCGGCTGCACGAGCTCGACGTCCTCGTCCTCGCCACCGGTTTCAAGGTGGACGCCTTCGTGCGGCCCATGACCCTGGTGGGCCGGGGCGGCACGACCCTCGACGAGGCCTGGGCGGCGCGCCCCGAGGCGTATCTGTCGATCTCGGTCCCCGAGTTCCCGAACTTCTTCATGCTGAACGGCCCGAACGGCCCGGTGGGCAACTTCTCGCTGATCAGCGTGGCCGAGCTGCAGATGGGCTACGTCCTGCAGCTCGTCGACCGCATCCACACCGGCGGCTGCCGCGAGATCAGCGCCTCCCGGGCGGCGACGGCCGAGTTCGAGGCGGCCCGGGTGGAGGCGGCCCGCAAGACGGTGTGGGCGACGGGGTGCCGCAGCTGGTACCTCGACGACCGCGGCGTGCCCGCCGCCTGGCCGTGGCCCTTCGGTCGGTTCCGCCAGGAGATGGCCACGCCGCGCCTCGACGCCTACGAGCTCCGGGGCTGACCGGGCACCGGCACCGTCCCGGGGCACCCCGGGGCGTCCCCGGGCTACAGCACGGCGACGCTGAACGACGTGTCGACGGTGGCTCCGGTCACGACCTGATTGCCCGAACAGCCGGTCGCCAGGGCGGTCGACGTGGAGGGGGGAGCGAGGTACGCCGTGATCTGGTTCAGGGCCTTCTCGGAGTAAGAGCCGAGCACCGCCTTCCCCGAGAAGGCGAAGCCCACCTCGCCGGAGTCGTTGATGGCCGGCTCGGCCTTCTTGACGGTGAAGGTCGAGGAGCCCCCCTGCCCGCCGGACCAGCTGACGGTGAGGGCGAGGTTCTTCAGCGACTTCAGCGTGCCTGCCTGTGCGAACGCCGGGCAGGACCCGATCAGGTAGTGCATGACCTTTCCGACCTTTCCGCTCTTGGTGGCCGGCGTCTTGATGGTCGTCGTCGCGATGGTTCCACCGCTGGGCGCGCCGGCGGGGTCGGCGGAGATGCAGCTGGAGAGGGTGCCACCGGAGATGGTGGTGCTCGTCACCGCGGCCTTGTTGGTCGTGTCCACCCCCGCCTTCGTGAGCGCCGGGCTGAACGTCACGGTGGCGCTCATCTTGCACACCACCGGGTACGCCGGCGCCAACGACGCCCCGGCCTGGAGTGCCGGGACGGTGACGGCGGCCACGCAGGCCACCGGCACCGCGAGGGCCAGCGCCCCCACCAGGATCTTGATTCTGTTGCGCATCGCCTGCACCCCCACTGTCCGGCGGGTCCATCGCCATGCCGCGACGGCCGAGCGGGACCCGCTGCCTCGAGCCTGTCCCCGGAGGCGCGAGGCCGTGACCGCCAGGCGCGTGGGGGCTGCGTCATTCCCCCATCGCCTGGCGACACGGTCTTCGCGTTGGCAGGAACTGCTCGATACCCAACCTGCGCCGCTCGTGTGACGGGATCAGCAGCGGACGGTGACGTTTCCGTGACAATCGATCTGCTCAGGAGCCGCCGATGGAGAGAGTCCCTGCTTCAGGGATCAGGTGGCCCTGACGATGATTCCCAGGTGGCGTCGGTGATCGGGCAGGTACAGACCGCGTACCAGGGCCCTGACCGGGCGGTGCGTGCGGTGACCGCGGCCGCGCTCACATGGGGCGCGGTCTATCTCGGATGGCGGCTGGTCGACACCTGGCGCGGGACGAATCCCGGGCTGTTCGTCGTGCTCTACGCCTGTGAGCTCTTCGGGTGGGCCATGCTGGCGTCCTTCTCCTTCATGGCCTGGCGCCTCCCGCGCCGTGAGCGTCCTGTCATCGGTTGGCGCCCGACCGTCGATGTGCTGGTCTGCACCTACGACGAAGGGCTCGATCTCCTCGAGGCCACGCTCGTCGGGTGCAACTGCATCTCCTACCCCCACACGACCTACGTGCTCGACGACGGGCAGCGGCCCGAGGTGCGCGCTCTGGCGGCCCGCCTCGGCGCACGCTACGTGACCCGCTCGACCAATCAGCACGCCAAGGCGGGCAATATCAACAACGCCCTCGGTTGCACCGACGGTGAGCTCCTCCTCATCCTCGACGCCGACCACGTGCCCCAGCCCGACATCCTCGACGCCACCATCGGCTACTTCGACGACGACTCGGTCGCGCTGGTGCAGACGCCGCACGACTTCGGGAACCACGACTCGTTCCAGCACTTCAAGGTGGGACGCCACGACCAGAGCATGTTCTTCGAGGTGATCATGCCCGGCAAGGACCGGCACAACGGCGCCTACTGGTGTGGTTCGGCGGCCGTCATCCGTCGCGAGGCGCTCGAAGGGATCGGCGGCATTGCCACCGAGACGGTGGCCGAGGACTTCCACACCACGATCCGGCTCCACAGCCAGGGATGGCACACCCGCTACCACGACGAGACGCTGGTGCAGGGGTTGGCGCCGCACGACCTGGCGTCGTTCCTGCTGCAGCGCGACCGGTGGGCGCGAGGCAACCTGGCGGTGCTGCGTACCCCGGAGAACCCTTTCGTGGCACCCGGGCTCTCGCTCAGGCAACGGGCGAGCTACCTGGCGTCCCTGCTGGCGTATTTCGTGCCCCTGCAGCGGGTGGCGATGGTGCTGGTGCTCATCACCATGCTGATCGGCGGACTCCTCCCCGTGCACGCGCCGGCGTGGCAGTTCGCAGTCTTCTGGGCGCCGTGGATGGCACTCGAGATGACCGCCGCGGCGTTGCTGTCGCGGGGCCGGGTCAGCCTCTGGGACGGCTCCTACATGATGCTGCTCACGACCGGGATCTTCGTCCGAGCGGGCTTCGTGCTGATCCATCCGTTCCGCTCGGCGTTCAGGGTCACGCCGAAGGACGGCGTCGACGACGGGGGCTGGGCCGCGGCGCGCCAGCTGCGTCTGGTGCTGATCATGGCCGGGCTCCTGGTGGCGTCGGTCGGGTTGCGCTCCCTGGCGCTGGCGGGCGACGTCGCACTCCCGCGCCTCGGTGGGTTGGCTGTGACGCTCGGACTCTTCTTCGCCGCCTGGGAGCTCGTGCTCGTCGGCACCGCGCTGTGGAGGGTCACCCGTCGCCGTCAGGCGCGCCGGCACTACCGCGTGCCGGTGGAGGTGGCCGGGGTGATCGATCGGTCCGTCGTGCGGGTCGTCGACCTCACGCCCGCGGGCGCCGGCGTGATCAGCGCCCATCGCATGGACGTGGGAGCGGAGGTCGAGCTGCAGCTGGAGCTGCCCACCGTCGACGGAGGGGTGCACACGGTCCGCGTGTGCCTGACGGTCCGCTCGTGCCGGCCTGAGCAGGACGCGGGCTGGCGCATCGGCGGGACACTCGTCGCGCTCACCGCCAAGGACGGCGAAGCGCTCATCGAGCACTGCCACGTCGTGAGCTCACGCGTCAGGCTGACAGAGATGGGCCGCCTGGGGCCCGCCACCCCGGTCGACGAGAGCGTCGGCGCGTCTGCCTTCGGGCCGCTGGCGGACACGGGGTCCACGGGCTGAGCCCTTCCCCGGTGCCTGGTGGTCGGGCTGCCGGGATTTGAACCCGGGACCTCCACGTCCCGAACGTGGCGCGCTAACCAAGCTGCGCTACAGCCCGTCGTGCCGGTGTCCCGGCGGCTCCGGAGACCTGCGGCTCCCCGGCGACGGCGCCGATCGTAGTGCCATTCAGCGGCGCCCCTCCCCGCCCGCTGGGCCGCTCCCCGCTGCCGCCGGTGAACGGTTGCGGCCGGGGCCACGGGTGCGGCCCGACAGGACCTCAGCCGACACAGGACCTCAGCCGACACAGGACCTCAGGGGGTGGCCGGCTCGTCGTCGTCGTCGGTGGCATCGGTTGCCGCCTGCACGACCACCTTGGCCACCCGGCGCTTGTCCATCTCCGCCACACGGAGGACCCACCCGCTGTGGCGCAGGCGCTCGCCCTCCTCGGGGATGTGACCGAAGGCGTCGAAGAGGAAACCCCCGAGGGTCACGTACTCGCCCTCGGGCAGGTCCACCCCGAGCTGGTCGCGCACGTCGTCGATGCTGGTGCCCCCGTCCACGAGCCAGCGCGTGCGGTCCACCCGGACGATCTCGGGCTCGCCGCCGGGGTCGAACTCGTCGCGCAGGTCGCCCACCAGCGCGGCGAGGAGGTCCTTCACCGTGAGCACACCCGACACCCCGCCGTACTCGTCGACCACCACGGCGAACGCCCGGCGGTCGCGGCGCATGTCGGCGAGCACGTCGAGGACGAAGCGGCTCTCGGGGACGAGGTAGGGCTGGCGCAGCCGGCGGGAGATGTCGAGCGGCGTGGGCTTGTCGAGGCCGCCTCCGCCGTTGCCGTTGCGCACGTCGAGCTCCCAGCCCGACCGGAACAGGTCGTTGACGAACAGGATCCCGACGAGGTGGTCGAGGTCGTCGTCGTAGACGGGGAAGCTGCTGTGGCCCGTCTGCCGGACCGCCCGGGCCACGTCCGCGGCTTGGAGCGGGATCGGCAGGCCGACCACGTCGACCCGGGGCGTCATCACCTCGCGCACGGTCGTGTCGCGCAGGTCGTGGAGGGCGGCGAGGATCAGCTGCTCCTGGCTCTCGCCCGGCGCCTCCCGCCGCTTGCCGCGGCCGTGACGAGATCCTGGGGGGCGGTCGTCGGGTGATCCCTCGCGTTTTCGGAACACTCGGGGGAGGTGCTCCTCAGTCGCCGGTGGCGGCGGGGGCACTGCCGCCGCCATCCTCACCGGCGGCCACCGCCAGGACGGGCACCGGCTGGAAGGACTCGTCGTGGTACGTCCCGCCGTCGGTCAGCGCCGTCGTGGCGCGTCGGAGCCGGATGGGGTCGAGCGGCTTGACCAGCCAGCCCTCGGCGCCCGACCGCTTGGCCAGGAAGACGTCGGGGCGGCGGTCGAGGAGCATCAGGACCGGCACGTGGGCCAGGTTGCCGATCGACTCCTCGAGGCGCAGCTCGGAGCACACGGCCATGCCGCCCATGCTGCCCATCTGCAGGTCGACGATGACGAGGTCGGGTTCGTACTCGTCGACCGCGGGCACCACCGCCTGGCCGGAGTCCACCTCGACGATGTCGGTGTCGGGCTCGCCGACCACGGCGACGACCTCGGCCCGCACCGACGGTGCGTCGCTGGCCACCAGGATCGTGCGCACGGGCGTCAGGCTAACGGGTCTCGACCGTACCGGTGAAGACGTGGTCGGCCACGAGGCCGAGGCCGTGGACGTCGTGCACGTCGACGTCGAGCAGCGGTACCCGGGCCACGGGGGACGGCGCCACCTGGACCACGAGGGCGCCGAAGGCCTCCTCTTCGCGCCGGTTGACGGCCTGGTAGCCCCGGAGGTTGTCGACCAGCGCGTCGAGGGCGCTCCCCGGCGGCGCGGCGGGCAGCTCCTCACCGGCGCCGAAGGCGGGGTGCACCCGGTTGACCACCAGGCCCTCCACCGCCAGGCCCGACTCGTTGAGCTTGTCGGCGAACCAGCCGGCCTCTTCCACGGTGTCCGAGCGCGGCGAGGTGACGAGGACGAAGGCGGTGGTCCGCCGGGACAGCAGCCGCCGCATGTGCTCGGCGCGCACCCGGAACCCCTCCTCCATGCCCTCGAAGGCCTGGAAGAAGGCCACGGCGTCGTGCACGATGTCGGCGCCGGCCACCTTGGAGATGGTGCGCAGCAGGGCCTGGGTGGCCACCGACACGGCCCGCAGGTAGGCACGGGTGGGCATGAGCAGGAGCTGGAACAGGCGGTGCCCCAGGAAGCGCGTGAGCCGGCGCGGGGCGTCCAGGAAGTCGAGGGCGTTGCGCGTCGGGGGCGTGTCCACCACCACGAGGTCGTAGCGGCCCTCCTCGGAGAGCTCGTAGAGCTTCTCCATGGCCATGTACTCCTGCGTCCCCGACAGCGCGCCGGTGAGGTTCCGGTAGATGCGGTTGGCGAAGATCCCTTCGGCCTGTTCGGGCGACGACGCGTACTTGCCGACGAGGTCGTCGAAGGTGCCCTTGGGGTCGAGCATGAGCGCCCACAGCTCCCCCGGCCAGTCACCGTCGATGCGGCTCGGGGTGTTGGCCAGCGCGTCGACGCCCAGCGCGTTGGCGAGGCGCTTGGCAGGGTCGATGGTGACGACGCACGCCCGGCGCCCGCGCCGGGCGGCCTCGAGCGCGAAGGCGGCCGACACCGTGGTCTTGCCGACCCCGCCCGACCCGCAGCACACGATGATCGAGCGTTCGGCCACGAGCTCGGCCAGCCCGACGACGCCCGTCGTGAGCGGGGCGGTCACGACGGCACCTCGTCGTGGGCGCCCGCCCCCCGGGGCCCAGGGTTCCCGTCGCCCCCGCTCCCGTCGCCCCCGCCCCCGTCCCCGTCCCCGGTGCCGTCGCCCCCCGGGTGGCCGTCCCCGCCGCCGTCGTCCGGCGTCCGATCGGCCCCGGCGCGATCGTCGCCGCTGCGGGCGGCCTGGGACGACGGGTGGCGTCGTGCGGCCGCGGCGGCGTCGTCGGGGAGGGCGAGGACGGCCGTGGCCAGGCCCGCGGCCAGGTCGTCGAGCTCGTCGGGCCCGATGCGGCTGCTGAACAGGAAGGGCGCTTCGAGCTGGGGGAGCGGCAGCTCGGCGGCGAGGCGCCCCCGCTGCTCCTCCTGCAGCCCGAAGCGGTGCGCCCGGAAGGCCGCCGCGGCCCGCAGGGCGTCGGCCTGGGCGTCGGTCAGGGTGACCCCGACCTCGGCCGCCGCCTCACCGGCGTCGCGGTCGAGCCGGGGGTCGGCGGGCAGGCAGGCGTTGACGATCACGGGCCCGAGCGAGATGCCGATGCGGTCCTCCAGCTGGTAGGCGGCCTCCACCACCTCGTTGACGGGCATCTCCTCGGCCAGGGTCACGAGCACCACCTGGCAGCGCTCGGCATCCGAGAGCATCTCCACCACGTCGGCCGCCTGGGTGCGCACCGGGCCCGAGCGGGCGGCGTCGAGGAGCCCCTGGGCCGAGGACAGGAAGGTCATGGCGTGGCCGGTGGCGGGGGCGTCCACCAGGATGAGGTCGGCGGCGGGTTCCCGCTCCAGGCTCTTCACCTTGCCCAGGACGAGGATGTCGCGCAGCCCCGGGATCGCCGTGGCCACCACGTCGAGGGCCCCCGAGGACACCAGGCGGCGGGAGATCCTCTTCATGCCGTGGTCGGCCAGGTACTCGAGCAGGGCGTCGTCAGGGGTGATGCGGCGCGCCCGGACGGTGCCCCGGCCGGGAGGGGCGGGAGCCGAGCCGTCGTCGGGCTCGAACCCGGCAAGCAGCGACTCGTCGTAGGCCAGGGCGCCGGACCGGCCGAAGGCGGCGGGCACGCCCGGCTTGCCCTCGAGCTCCACCACGAGGACCGACAGCCCGGCGTGGGCCGCCATCCGGGCGAGGGCGGCGGTGATCGTGGTCTTGCCGACCCCGCCCTTGCCTGCGACCACCAGGACCCGGCTCGTCCGGAAGAAGGCGGCGACGTCCATGTGCGGGCGAGCGTATCCGCCTGCCCCTCGCCGCCGCCCACGGTCCCGGTGCCCGGGCCCTCCGGCCGCCAGCGGCGCCGCCCGCGCCCCGGGAGGAGCCCCCGGGGCAGGTAAACCCGAGGAACATCCTGGTCAAACCCCTTGTCGGCCTCGGAGGCTCGGGAGTAGCGTCACGCCTAGGAGGGGGAGTGGCGACAAGAACGTTGGGCGAAGCGTGGCAGGCTCGGGCGGCCTGCAGGGGGCCGCAGGCCGCGGTCTTCTTCCCGCCTACGCATGCCGAGCGCAAAGAAGACAAGGTCGAGCGGGAGAACCGGGCCAAAGAGATCTGCACGGCCTGTGCCGTGCAGGAGGACTGCCTCGAGTACGCCATCCGCATCCGTGAGCCGCACGGCATCTGGGGTGGCCTGAACGAGAACGAGCGCAAGCAGGTCCTGCAGCGTCGCGCCGGCTGACGCGACGATCTCCTGGTCAGCGGGTCACTGCAGCCCGATCCGGCGCGCCCCGGCCTCGACGCCCGGGGAGCTGCACACGGCCGCGGGCCGGCCCCCCGTCGCCGCGCAGATCGCCGCCGACAGCCTGTTGGCCGCGCCCAGGACCGCCTGGGTGACGGGGCTGGTGGGGCTCGTGAGCCCCTGGGCGATCTGCTCGAGCGACGACCCCTGGAAGATGCCGGGCGAGAACCCGATGCCCGCCCCCGACACCACCAGCCGGTTGGCGACGTCCACGAAGGGCAGCGTGCCCGTGCCGGGGACGAACGGCGCCCCGTCGAACTGCCGGACGAGGGCCGCTTCGAGCGGGGTGGGCGCGTGCAGCGGGGGGAAGCCGGCCGGGGCCGTGCCCGAGGGCTCGCCCTTGTACTCCTCGACGCTGGCGAGGGTGAGGTAGCGGCTGCGGTAGGTGGCGCCCTCGAAGCTGAACGTCGGCGTGCCCGGGAACACCTCGGCGCTCGACGACGACGTGGCCCCCAGGTGGGTGAAGGTCCCGAACCGGCCCAGCGCGGCGACGAGGGCCCAGCGCTCGGCGGCGCAGTAGGGGCAGAACTCGGCGCCCACGAAGACCACCGCCGGTCGGCCGCCGATGGTCAGGGGGGCCTGGCCCGACAGGACGGCCTCCCCGGGGTCGCCCGCAGCCGGGGCGCCGACGGCGTCGAACACCGCGGCCGGCACCGACACCACGGCGCGCACCGCCGCCGACGACGCCGGCGCCACCGGCGGCGGGGTGACCGTGGTCGTCCCCCGGGTGACCTTCACGACGAGGAGCACCACCACGACCAGCAGGATCAGGAGCACGAAGACCCACGTGACCAGGGCCATGGGGAGACGATGGCGCGTCGGGGCGGCGGGGGACTGGTCGTCGGTGCCGTTGACCTGCGTTGTCGCCATCGTCGAGGTGCCCGCGCATTCGGCCGGGGCGCCGGTTGCCGTCGCCACGCCCGGACCGAGGAGGTGACAGCCTATCCACGCGCCGGGCGGGCTCACAGGCGCCCCCCGGGGAACGGACCATTCGTGGGATCCGACGCTCGGCGATGGTGCCGGCCGGCTCGGGCACGTAGATTTCTCGCCGTGGGGAGCGCGGGGGGGGAGGTGCGGGAGGGCTCACCCGTGCTGTTCCTCCACGGGTGGGGCGTCGGCCCGCTCGCCTACACCGGCGCCGTGCGCCACCTGGCCGACATCGGCTGCGCCGTGGTGGCGCCGGCCCAGCCCGGCTTCGGCGGCACCCCCGCCCTGGGCGCCGACGACACCACCTTCCCCGGCTACGCCCGCTGGGCCGCCGAGCACCTCGACGCCGGGGGCGTCCGCGAGCCCGTCATGGTGGTGGGGCACTCCTTCGGGGGCGGGGTGGCGCTGCAGCTGGCCCACGACTTCCCCGAGCTCGTGCGCGGCGTGGTGCTGTGCAACGCCGTCGGCGGGCCCCATCGGGGCAGCATCCCCGAGTACCGCCCGATGGCCGACCGTCCCATCTGGGAATGGGGCCGCGACCTCGGCGCCGACCTCTTCGCCCTGTCGGCGGTGACGCGCGTCGTCCCCGCCGTGCTCGGTGGCGCGCTGCCGAACCTCGTCCACAACCCGCGGGCGATGTGGCGGGTGGCCCATGTGGCGCGCCGTGCGGACCTGCTCGGGCAGGCCGCCGCGGTGGCGGCGCGGGGCGTGCCCCTGACCATCGTGTGGTCCGACCGCGACCGGCTCGTCCCCCATGCCGCCTTCGCCGCGCTGTGCCGCGCCGCCGGTGTCCGCGGCGAGGTGGTGCCGGGGACGCACAGCTGGCTCATCGCCGACCCGTGGCGGCTCGCCGACGTGGTGCTGCGGGCCATGGTGGACGCCGGCGTGGTCGAGCACGCCCTCGCCCGCCGGCGCTCCCCGGTCGCCGCCACCGTCTCGTGACCGACGCCGACCCGGCCACCGCGCCGCCGCCCCCGGTGGTGCCGGCCCGGGACGCCGCCACCATCATGCTGGTGCGCGACGCCACGGCCGACACGGGGCCCGCGCTCGAGGTGTGCATGCTCCGGCGCCACCTGGACTCCGACTTCGTGGGGGGCGCCTACGTCTTCCCCGGGGGGAAGGTCGACGACGAGGACCGCACCGTGGCGGCCGAGGAGGCGTGCGCCCGGCGCAGCGACGCCGAGGCCAGCGCCATGCTGGGCGTGCCGTCGGGCGGCCTGGCGTTCTGGGTGGCGGCGCTGCGCGAGTGCTTCGAGGAGGCCGGCGTCCTGCTCGCCTACCGGGGGGACGGCGTCGGCGACGACGCCACCCTCGTCGCCGCCAACCCCGCGGCACGCGACCGCCTGGCCGCCATGCGGGCCACGTTGAACGCGGGGGAGGTGCGCTTCCTCGACGCCTGCCGCCACGCCGGGCTCCGCCTGGCCACCGACCGGGTCCACTACTTCAGCCACTGGATCACGCCCGAGCCCGCGCCGAAGCGCTACGACACCCGGTTCTTCGTGGCCGCGCTCCCCCCGGGCCAGGAGCCCATCCACGACGACTACGAGACGGTGGCCACCGTGTGGGTGCGACCCGACGAGGCGCTGGCCCGCGCCGCCGCCGGCGAGTTCGACCTGATCTTCCCCACCATGAAGAACCTCGAGGCGATCAGCCGCTTCACCACCAGCGGCGAGCTGCTCGCCGCCGCGGCCGCCGTCGAGCGCGTCCCCACGGTGCTCCCCCGGGTGGTGTCCGACGAGCGGGGGTTCCGCATCCTGCTGCCCGGCGACCCGGGGTACGACGAGGCGGTGGGGGCGGGCGCAGCGACGTCGGAGGCCGGCCGGTCGCTGTCGCCGTCGGAGGTGGGGGCCATCGTGCGCACCGTCGGGGCCGATGGCCGCGCCGACCGGGCCCAGCCCGCCGGGCCTGCGGGCGCCGAGTCGACCGGATCCGGAACCGGGCCCGGGGGGCCTGCAGACGTCGCCCCGCCCGCGGGGCCGGGCGGATGACCACCGCGCTGGCGCGCCAGCCCGCCGCCGCCCCCGAGCCGGGTCGGCCCGTCGCCCTGTCGGCGTTGGTGGCGCGGGCCACGGCCCCCAACCCGGGGATGATGACCGGGCCCGGGACCAACACCTACCTCGTGGGTACGACCGAGCTGGCCGTCGTGGACCCCGGGCCCGACGACGCCGGCCACCTCGACGCCCTGGCCGAGCTCGGGGACGGGCGCATCCGCTGGGTCGTCGTCACCCACACCCACCCCGACCACGCGCCGGGCGCGGCCGGGCTGGCGGCGCGCACCGGCGCCGAGGTGCTGGGCTTCTCGGCGCGCGACGGCTTCGTCCCCGCCCGCGACGTGGGGGACGGGTTCACGCTCGCCGGGGAGGGGTTCACCCTGCGCGCCCTGCACACCCCGGGCCACGCCTCCAACCACCTGTGCTGGCTCCTGGTGGAGGAGCAGATGCTCTTCTCCGGTGACCACGTCATGCAGGGGTCCACCGTCGTGATCGCGCCCCCCGACGGCGACATGGCCCACTACCTGGCCAGCTTGCGCCGGCTGTTGGCACTCGACCCGCCGATCGCCACCATCGCCCCGGGCCACGGGTCGCTGTTGCCGGAGCCCGCGGCGGCGCTGCAGGGCATCGTCGAGCACCGGCTGGGCCGGGAAGCGGTGGTGGTCGGCGCTCTCGACGCCGCCGGGCGCGCCACCGTCGACGAGCTCGTCCCGACCGTCTACGCGGATGTGCACGAGGCCCTCTACCCCGTGGCCCGCTACTCGCTGTGGGCCCACCTCCGGAAACTGGGGGACGAGGGCCGGGCCCACGGTGACGACCCCGCCGACATCGCCGCCGCCTGGGCCGCCGTCCCCTGACGGCTCACCGGATCTGACGGCCGGGGCCAGGCAAGGGCTAGGCGTCGCCGAGGGCGGCCTCCACCCGGTCGAGCAGGCGGGCGGTGCAGCCCGCCAACTCCACCACCGGGGCGATGTCGTCCGCCACCCGGGTGGCCAGGGCGTCGAAGGCCGCACCCATCACGTCCCCGTCGAGCGCCACCGGGGTGCCGGCGTCGCCGGCGGCGGCCATGGCGGGGTGCAGGGGCACGGTGCCCACCAGCGGCACGCCGATCTCGGCGGACAGGCGCGCCCCGCCGCCCTCGCCGAACAGGGCGTAGGTGGTGCCGTGGTCGCAGGTGAACGAGGACATGTTCTCGATGACGCCCGCCACGCGCAGATGCCCCTTGCGGGCCATGTCGGCAGCGCGCGAGGCCACCTTCTGGGCGGCGAGCGGCGGCGTCGTCACCACGAGAACCTCGGTGCGCGGCAGCATCCGTGCCAACCCCATCTGGACGTCGCCGGTCCCCGGGGGCATGTCGATGAGCAGGTAGTCGAGGTCCCCCCACCGGACGTCCTCGAGGAATTGCTGGACGGCGCGGTTGAGGATGAGGCCGCGCCACATGATGGCGGAGTCCTCGTCGGCGAGGAAACCCATCGACACCACCTTGAGCACGCCCGGCCCCACCGGCTTCTCGAGCGGGATGATCTTCTTGCCCTCGGCGCGCAGCTCGCCCTGCATCCCGAGCAGGCGGGGCACCGAGAACCCCCAGATGTCGGCGTCGAGCAGTCCCACGGTCAGCCCCCGCCGTGCCAGTGCCACGGCCAGGTTGACCGTCACCGAGGACTTGCCCACCCCGCCCTTGCCCGACGACACGGCCAGCACCCGGGCGGTGGCGGGGATGTCGGTCGACAGGGCCCGGTCCTGTTGGGCCTTGCTGCGGGCCCGGTCCATGAGGGCCCGGCGCTCGTCGGCGTCCATCTCCCCCATGACCACGTCGACGGCGTCGACACCGGGGAGGCTCCCGACCCGGGCCACCACGTCCGTCTGGAGCTGGGTGCGCAGGGGGCAGCCGGCGACGGTGAGCGCCACTTCCACCTCGACGCGCCCGGTGGGGGCCACGGCCACCCGCCGGACCATGCCGAGGTCCACGATGTTGTCGCCGAGCTCGGGGTCGATCACGCCCAGCAGGGCGACGCGCACCGCCTCCTCGTCGGGCGGCGGGAGCGGGTCGGGCACCCCCCCGATCCTACCGTTCACCTGGGCGGGATCTGCCGGAGCAGCCTGCCGGGTACAGTGGTGGGAGGCCGGTGCGGGCTCGCCACGCCGGCCACGGGTGGCCGACGGGTGCCACGACGAGCGACGGGAGGCAGCGCCGTGACCACGACGAGCTCGGTCAGCATCGGCAGGAAGCCGAGCGCGATCACGCTGACGGACGGCGCTATCGCCAAGGTCACCGACCTCATCGCCCAGGAGGGCAACGACTCCCTGGTCCTGCGCGTGGCGGTCCGCCCCGGCGGCTGCTCGGGCTACAGCTACGAGATGTTCTTCGACTCCGAGCTGACCGACGACGACGTCGTGGCCACCCAGGGCACGGTGAAGGTCGCCGTCGACACGGCCAGCGCCGAGCTGCTGAAGGGCGCCAGCCTCGACTACACCGACGGCCTGCAGGGGGCCGGGTTCCACATCTCCAACCCCAACGCCACCCGCACCTGCGGCTGCGGCTCCTCTTTCAGCTGACCCACCCCTTCGCGCCGGGCCCGGCGCCGACACTCTCCTTCCGCCTCGACGGCTCCGAGGTCGAGGTTCCCGACGACGGAGCGTCGCTCCTCGAGGTCCTGCGCGACCGCGTCGGCAACCGTTCGCCGAAGGACGGCTGCAGCCCCCAGGGCCAGTGCGGGTGCTGCACCGTCTGGGTGGACGGGTCCCCGCGCGTGGCGTGCGTCACCCCGGCCCGGCGCGTGGCGGGCCGCGACGTCACCACCCTCGACGGTCTCGACCCCGCCGTTCTGGACGCCTGGGCCGAGGCGTTCACCGCCGTGGGGGCCAGCCAGTGCGGCTTCTGCACCCCGGGGATCGTCATGCGCCTGGCCGCGCTGGGGGCGCGCCACGTTTCGCCCGACGACGCCGCGGTGGAGCGCGCCCTGCTCGCCCACCTGTGCCGCTGCACGGGCTGGCGCACCATCCTCGACGCCGCGCGCCGCGTGTACGACGCCGCGTCACCGGCTGCGGCCGCCGCGCCTGATGCGCCCGCCCGCGCGCTGGCACCGGCCGCACCCGCCCGCGCGCTGGCACCGGCCGGGGGAGCGGGCCGCGACCTGACGGCCGCCGCCCGGCGGGCGACCCTCGAAGGCGGCACGCCGCAGGTGGTGGGGACCGACGTGGCCAAGGGTGGCGGGGGCTTCGCCGACGACGGCGCACCCGCCGATGCCCTGGTGGCCGTGCCCGACGGTGACGGGGGCTGGGCCGTGGCCGAGACGCTGGGCGCGGCCCGGGCGCTGGCCGGCAAGGTGCAGGGTCGCAACTCGACGGTGGCGCTGCGCCATCCCGTGGAGCTCGCGCCCGGGGACTGGGCGCTCACCTTGCAGACCACCTTCGTGGAGCCCGCGTACCTCGAGCCCGACGCCTCGTGGTGCGCGCCGGGCGGGGAGCCGGCCTCGCCCCTCGCCAACGGCGGTGCCTTCGGCGGCAAGCTGTCGTCGGTGGCGGCCGCCGCGGCGCGCCGTCTGGCCGACGAGCACGGCCGACCGGTGCGCGTCGTGTTCTCCCGTGAGGACGTCGTGCGCCTGGGGCCCAAGCGGCCCCCCGTCGCCGCCGGTGTCCGCGCCGACGGGTCGGGCGTGGTGCGGGTGGGCCGCACCCCCGGGTCCCCCGGTCTCGGCGCCTGGGTCGAGGCGCTCACGTCGGCGGCGCCCGCCCTGGTGGTGGAGGAGGTCGCCGTCACCGGACCGCCCGTCTCGGCGCAGCTGCGGGCCGCGGGTTGGGCCGAGGCCGCCGTGCTCCTCGCCGCCCTCGGCGCCCGGGACGCCGGCGCGGTCGGGCCCGGCCATCCGGTGACGGTGCGGTCGCCGGCCGGGGCCCGGGCCACCGCCACCGTCGACGCCTCGGGGTCGGTGCACGTGTCGGTGGCGGCCGGCGAGGTGCTCGACGAGGTGGTGCTGCGCTCCTACGCGGTGGGGGCGGTGCACCAGGCGCTCGGCTGGGTCCGCACCGAGGGCATCGCCGTCGACGACGCCGGGACGGTGCTCGACCTCACCATCCGCTCCTTCGGCATCATCGCCGCCCGGGACATGCCCGCCGTCGAGGTCGTCGTGGAGGACGATCCCCGGCCCGCGCTGCCCGCCGGGGATACCGTCTTCGCAGCCGTGGCCGCGGCCGCGTGGCTGGCGGCCGGGCTCGCCCCGCGGTGGCCCGTCGATCCAGGAGGTGGTACGTGAGCACGCCCGTCGGTCCCTATTCGCCCGCGCTTCGCGCCGGCGAGTGGTTGGTGTGTTCCGGGCAGCTCGGCATCCACCAGGGCGACGACGGCCCCGAGCTGGTGGAGGGCGGGTTCGACGCGCAGGCCCGCCAGGCCCTCGTCAACGTGGGCGCGCTGCTCGCCGGGCGCGGCCTCGGATGGGCCAACGTGGTGAAGACCACCGTCTTCCTGGCCGACATGGCCGACTACGCGGCCTTCAACGCCGTCTACCTCGGGGCCCTCGGCCAGCACCGCCCCGCCCGGTCGGTGGTGGGCGTCGCCGCGCTGCCCATGGGAGCGCTCGTCGAGGTGGAGGCCTGGGCCTACGCCGGGGAGGCCTTCAGCCCGGGGTGACCCCGGCGCCGGCGGCACCGCCGGAGCCTCGCAGAGCCGTGGGGTCGTGACCCGGTGCGTGGTGCGTCGGTGAGTGGATGAGCCTCAGGGCGCCCACGAACCGTGGCCGAAGCGGTAGCCGACGGAGCGCACCGTCTCGATCAGGTGGGCGTGCTCCTCGCCGAGCTTGGCCCGCAGCCGCCGCACGTGGACGTCGACGGTGCGGGCCCCGCCGTAGTACTCGTAGCCCCACACCCGGCTGAGCAGCGTCTCGCGCGTGAACACCTTGCCCGGTCGCGCCGCCAGGAACCGCAGCAGCTCGTATTCCATGTAGGTGAGGTCGAGGGCCCGGCCCGCCACGGCCGCCTGGTACGTCTCGAGGTTGAGCACGAGCGGCCCGTGCTCGATGAGCTCGGTGCGCAACCCCCGGCCGGTGCGGAAGAAGAGGTGGGCGAGGCGCGCCGCGATCTCCTCGCCGCGCGCCGGGAGCACGCAGAAGTCGTCGAAGTGGTCCTCGCGCAGCTGCAGGTCGGCGAGCTGGGTGGGCCCGACGACGAGCAGCAACGGCCGCAGCGGCACGTCGCGGGCGCGCACCAGCCGGCACAGGGCGAAGGCGCCGGTGGCGTCGGGCTCGGCGCACACCACCGCGCCCGCCCACCCGTCCTCGGGCTCGTCGGACTCGGCGTGCTCGGGCCGGGCGACCGCCTTCCACGGGTACCCGGCGCGCTCGAGCACGAGCGCCAGCTCGGGCGGGAACGGCTCGGGGTAGCACAGCAACGGCTCCATCGGCTGTCGTGTCTCTCCTCGGTCCTCGGTCCTCGGTCCTCGTCCCGGTTCCTGGCGCCCGGCCGGTCCGCGCTACAGCAGCGGGAAGTAGCGGTCGAGCTCGAACTGGCTGATGTGGGTCTTGTAGGCGGCCCACTCGGCCCGCTTGTTGCGGATGAACCACTCGAAGACGTGCTCGCCCAGCGTCTCGGCCACGAGCTCGGACCGCTCCATCTCGGCCACGGCCTCGTTGAGGCTGCCGGGCAGGGGACGGATGTCGTCGGCGGCGAGCTCCTCGGCCGTCATGGTGAAGAGGTTGGCGGCCGCCTCGCGGGGCAGGTCGTAGCCGTCCTCGATGCCCTTCAGGCCGGCCGCCAGGATCACCGCGAAGGCCAGGTAGGGATTGCAGGCCGTGTCGGGTGAGCGGTACTCCACGCGGGTCGATTCGTGCTTGTTGCGCTTCACCACGGGGACGCGTACCAGGGCCGAGCGGTTGTTGCGGGCCCACGACACGTGGATGGGCGCCTCGTACCCGGTCACGAGGCGCTTGTAGGAGTTGACCCACTGGTTGGTCACGGCGGTGATCTCGTGCGCATGGCGCAACAGGCCGGCGGTGAACCCCTTGGCCACCTTCGACATGCGGTAGGGGTCGTCCGCGTCGTAGAAGGCGTTGGTGTCGCCCTCGAACAGCGACAGGTGGGTGTGCATCCCCGAGCCCTGCACGCCGGCGAGGGGCTTGGGCATGAAGCTGGCGTGCACGCCCTCGTGCTGGGCGGTCTCCTTGACCACGAGGCGCACCGTCATGACGGTGTCGGCCATGGTGAGGGCGTCGGTGTAGCGCAGGTCGATCTCGTGCTGGCTCGGGGCGTCCTCGTGCTGGGCGTGCTCGACGGGGATGCCCATCTCCTCGAGGGTGAGCACGCTGCGCTTGCGCAGGGTGCTGGCCACGTCGGTGGCGGTGAGCTCGAAGTACGACCCGCTGTCGAGGGGCACCGGCGGGCCGCCGGCGTCGGGCTTGGCGAAGTAGAAGTACTCGATCTCGGGCGAGGCGAAGAACGTGAACCCCCGCTCGCGGGCGCGGTCGAGGGTCCGGCGCAGCACGTGGCGGGGGCAGCCCTCGAACGGGGTGCCGTCGAGGTTGAAGATGTCGCAGAAGACCCGGGCCACGGGCGCCTCGTCGGGATGCCACGGCAGGATCTGGAAGGTCTTCGGGTCGGGCCGGGCGAGCACGTCGCTCTCCTGCACGCGGGAGAACCCGTCGATGGCCGAGCCGTCGAAGGTCATGCCCTCCTCGAGGGCGTTCTCGAGCTCGGCCGGGGTGATGGCGAAGGTCTTGGCCGTGCCCAGCACGTCGGTGAACCACAGCTGCACGAAGCGCACGGCCCGTTCCTCGACCGTCCTGAGCACGTACTCCTGCTGGCTCCGCATGTCGCCTCCACTGGGTGGCTCGTGTGCCGGGTGGGTCGAGGTCCGTCGGGCCGCCCCCGGAGGGCCCGGCCCGCCCCTCCAGTGTCGCAGGGGTGGACGGGGACTGCGGACCAGTTCATACGCCGTTTACACAGGGGCAAACCGGGGGAAACCGGCCGGTGGGATGCTGGTGCCGGGCGGTGCCGGGCTCGGCCGGGTCGCCGCGCCGGCGCGGACTTGTGAGTCGGCGTGCCAGCCACCACGATGGTGCCGCCGTGGCGGGCCCGGGCCTTCGAGCCGGGCGGCCGCCGACCAGACCAGCAGACCCGAGGACGAGGAGGACCAGTGCAGCAGCGGACCCCGGCGGAAGTGCTCCGCTTGGTGAAGGACGAGGGCATCGAGATCGTGGACGTCCGGTTCGTCGACCTGCCCGGCCTCATGCAGCACTTCTCCGTCCCCACGCACCAGCTCACCGAGGACGTGTTCGAGGAGGGCTTCGGGTTCGACGGCTCGTCGATCCGTGGCTTCCAGGAGATCCAGGAGTCGGACATGCTGCTCATGCCCGACCCCAACACGGCCGTCATCGACCCCTTCCGCGAGCACCGCACGCTGAACGTCAACTGCTTCGTGCGCGACCCCGTGACCCTGGAGCCCTACTCGCGCGACCCGCGCTACGTGGCCAGCAAGGCCGAGGCCTACCTCGGCACGACGGGGCTCGCCGACACCTGCTACTTCGGGCCCGAGGCCGAGTTCTTCATCTTCAACGACGTGCGCTACTCACAGGACCAGCGCCACGCCTTCTACCAGGTGGACTCGGTCGAGGGGCACTGGAACTCGGGGAGGGACGAGGGTCCGAACCTCGGGTACAAGATCCGGCCGAAGGAGGGGTACTTCCCCGTCCCGCCGGCGGACCACTTCCAGGACCTGCGCTCCGAGATGATCCTCACCATGGAGCGGCTCGGCATCGAGATCGAGGTGCAGCACCACGAGGTCGCCACCGCCGGCCAGGCCGAGATCGACATGAAGTTCGACACGCTGCTCGTCATGGCCGACAAGCTGATGCTCTACAAGTACGTGGTGAAGAACGTGGCCCGCGCCGCGGGGTACACGGCCACGTTCATGCCGAAGCCGCTCTTCCAGGACAACGGCTCGGGCATGCACTGCCACCAGTCGCTGTGGAAGGACGGCAACCCGCTGTTCTACGGCGAAGGCTACGGCGGGCTGTCGGACATGGGCCGCTGGTACATCGGTGGGCTGCTGAAGCACGCTCAGGCCGTGCTCGCCTTCGCGGCGCCGACCACCAACTCCTACAAGCGGCTCGTGCCAGGCTACGAGGCGCCGGTGAACCTGGTGTACTCGCAGCGCAACCGGTCCGCGGCGTGCCGCATCCCGCTGTACTCGCAGAGCCCGAAGGCCAAGCGCGTCGAGTTCCGCTGCCCCGACCCCTCGTGCAACCCGTACCTGGCGTTCTCGGCCATGCTCATGGCCGGGCTCGACGGTGTGCAGAACCGCATCGAGCCGCCGGACCCGGTGGACAAGGACCTCTACGACCTGCCGCCCGAGGAGCTCAAGAAGGTTCCCCAGGTCCCGGCGTCACTCGACGAGGCGCTCGACGCGCTCGAGGCCGACCACGACTTCCTGAAGGCCGGCGGGGTCTTCACCGACGACCTGATCGAGACGTGGGTCGACTACAAGCGGCTCAACGAGGTCGACGCGGTGCGCCTCCGGCCGCACCCGTGGGAGTTCATGCTCTACTACGACATCTAGATTTGCCATCGACAAATAGCCCGATACGCTGGGCTTTTGTCGAACGCCTCGCTCCGCTGGAGGGTTCGGGACTAGGACGCGTCTAGAATCCTCTCCGTGAAGGGGACGATGACCGAGACGCGGTCCGGCGTGTGGCGGTTGCGCGTGGTCGTCGGGTACCGGCCGGACGGCCAGCCTCGACAGGCGTCCCGGACGTTCCGCGGGACACGGCGACAGGCACACACCGAACTCTCGAAGTTCATCGCCGAAGCCGAGAACCCGACGGCTCCGCTCGTCGGGGGTACGACGGTAGCCGTGTACCTCGAGCGTTGGATGCAGCACGTCAGGGCACATCGTCAGCCCGACACGATCCGCAACTACGCCGTCAAGGTTCGGCGCCTGACCGATGCGTTCGGCACCACGCGGCTCGACAAGCTCCGTCCTCATCAGGTCGACGACACCTACAGGCGTTGGCTGGACAGCGGGATGTCGCCGGCCACGATCAAGGCCCACCATGCGGTGTTGAGCGCGGCGCTCAACCAGGCCGTCAAGTGGGGCCTCGTGGGAGCGTCGATCGCCCCGCTCCTCACGGTCCCCACCGTGCCCAATCGGCGTATGTCCGTGCCCGACGTCGAGACGGTGCGGATGCTGGTGCAGCAGTCCGACGAGTCCGACCCCGTCCTCAGCGCGGCCATCATGCTGGCGGCCCTGACGGGCTGCCGACGGGGCGAGCTGATGGGCCTGCGATGGACCGACGTCGACCGTGAGCGGATGTTCCTCCACGTCGAGCGCGCCATCAAGCGGGCCGAGGAGCGCCGCCAGCTCGTTGTGGGCCCGACCAAGACGCACCAGGACCGGCGCATCTCGCTCGATCCGGTGACACTGGCCGTGATCGACACGCACCGCCGCCGAGCCGAGGGCTGGGCCGCCGCCGCTCGCGTGAAGCTCCGTGACGACGGGTACATCCTTACCGAGGATCCGACCGGTCGGACGCCACTGGCGCCCGACACCTTGACGCATCGCTTCAGCCGCCTGGCCAAAAGCTTGGGACATCCGACCGTGCGCTTCCATGATCTGCGCCACGCCGTGGCCAGCAATCTTCTGGCCGCCGGCTACGACCTGGCCATCGTGGCGGGGCGACTGGGCCATCGGGACCCCACGATCACCCTGCGCGTCTACGCCCATGCGCTGCAGGAGCGGGACCGTCAGGCTGCTGCCACACTCGGCCAGCTCATGGTTCCGGAGGCGCTGCCGAAGAGCAGTTGACGCCGGACTGGCTCTCGTTATCGGCGTGGGCTCGGTCGTCCCTCGATTTCCGGACGACCACCGCACAGTGACAAACCCTCGACTTCGGGCGCCCTTTGCGCCGGATCTGTCGTCGCTACGAAGGCCGACCAGTTCACCCTCATCAGGCGCCCGATGCGGAACAACCCCGGAATGTTGTCGCGGCGGGCGACTCGGTATCCCGTGTCGATGGAGCATCCCACTCGCCGACACCACTCAGGGATGGTGATGAACTCTAGGGTCTCCTCTGTGCAGGCATCCGAGACGCTCTCCGCGTGCTTCGAGTTGGTGTCGCGGTGATCGATCGTCACGACGCCACCCTCCGCCACTCGCATGCCCGGTCCTCGTACATGGCCCGGCGAGCGACCCGGGCATTGTCAGCGAGGCCTTCCGCCAGCCAGGCGTCACCCTCGGTGGCGTACCCCATCCCGACGAACTCCCACGCCCTGACCTCGACGAGCTCGTCCTCGGGGTCGGGGTCGGCCTTCGCCTCGAGGGCGTCCTCCCGGGCGACGCGCCATGCCTGTCGGGCGGAGCGAAGTGCCCCAAAGGTCGTGGAATACCGCCGCGACTTCGTGGCGAAGTGACCCCGGAAGCCCAGCGTGTGGGCCCAGGCTCGCAGGTGGTGCTCGCGATAGCGCTCGTGTCCTCCGAGAGTCCAGGCGCTCTCCACCAGACGCAGCAGCTGGGCCGGGAGGCCGATGTGCTCGGGGATCCCGGCCCGGAGCCGGTGGTCGAGCAGGCCCCGGCCGTCACTCGTCTTGGTGGAGTACTTGGCCAGGTAGGCCGCCGCCCGGGCCCGGCGGTTGGCGACCTCCGTGATCGGGGCCACGTCGAGCTGTCTCCCCCAGCGGACCCGGCGGGCGTGCGGTCCGCGGTCGCCGGCGACGGGGGCGTGGACCTTGCCCACGGCGATGGCCACGGCCCGGCCGAGCATGTGCGCGTCGAAGCCGGGAGGCACGGGCTGTTCGGGTCCCTCGACCCCGTCGAGGCGGATGACGGCATGGACGTGGACCGATCCCCGGCGCTGGAACTCGACGACCTTCACGTAGCTGAGCCGCACCAGGCGCCCCACCTCCCGCACCGACACGCTCGCCAGCTCCGCCACGGCTCGCAGCACGTAGATCGACGTGCGCCGCCACAGCTCGGAGACGGTCAGGTTGAAGAGCACCGCCGCTTCGTAGTCGTAGCAGGCCGGGCACAGGGCCTGGCCGAGGATGCCGTCGTGTTCGCCGTGACGCTTCGCACAGGTCATGGCCCCGTGCGGACAGCGCCGCTTCCGGGGGTGGCACCGACCGTCGTGGCCCCGGCGGTGGACGGCGCCGAAGCTCGGGGCCGTGAGGGTCACCAAGACGGCCGGGTGCTCGGCCACCGACTCGGCGACGCCCTTGCCGCCCCTGAGCCCGGCCGCCACCAGCTGGAAGGCGTCACCGCGGTAGACAGACGCGCACGGGGGGCACAGGGTCTCCCGTCGGGACCCACAGGCCTTCAGGAGCACGCCGTCGGGGAGGTCCCTGGTTGCGAAGCTCACCACCGGGACAGCTCCCCCGACCTTGGTGATGCGGCCCTTGAGCCGGACGGGGCGCCGGCAGCACCCGGCTCGCTTCACGGTCTCGGCGAAGGCCTGGTAGCCCCCGGGGGCGCTGATGCGGGCCAGGATGTCGTCGATCCGGGGATCGCCGAGCACGGTGTCGGGTTCTTGCGGCGTCATGGGCCGCACTATGAAGACCGACCGTCACACGAAACGTCACATGAAACGTCACACGCGAAAAGTTGTACTCCGACCTGCGACGACGTTGCCATATTGTCGGCCCGGAACCGGGTGCGGATTGGTTTCACTGGCCGAACGATGACAATCCGACCTCATCCGAAACCTCATCTGGGACCTCATCTGGGAAAAGTCACCCGCTGACCTGGGCGGCGTCGGACCCGATTTCGGGCATCCCCCTTCGCCTTGGGGCTTTGGACCCGAGTCGAGTGAGGTGTGCACCGAGGACCCGGTCGCCTCAAGGGCACGCTCCGGCGCCGCTCCATGCCGCTGATCCCGGAGATGGCGGTGCCGAGGGCATGGACCGGCCCCCTCGCTCAGGCTGCGCCTGTCCCTTGACCCGACCGCCTCCTCGGCGCTTTGGCTCGTAGGGAGCGACGGGGGACCGTCGCTCCGGTCCCCGAGAGCGCGACGTCCAGGGTGGAGGATGCGGAAATGGCAGGTGAGCTCGAAGTTGGGGGCCTCGATGCCTGTTTGGCGTACGGGGAGGCCGCCTTGGCGGTCATGGGGGTCCAGGAGGCCAAGACCCGGTCCGGGGCGACGACGGGGCCTGTGGCCGTGGCCTTCGACGAGCTGCTCCTCGCCCATGACCAGCTCCGGGAGCTCTTCGCCGGCGGGGCGACCAGTGCCGTCGGCGAGTTGGCCCTCAGTGTCCTGGTGCTGGCTGAACGGACCAGGATCTTGGTCGACAGCTGAGAGCTCGTGGTCCTCGGTTTCTCGGGGCTCTCAGATCCTCGAGGCCAAAGTCCGATGATCATTTCAGGAATCCCACTTTCCTGATGTCTGGTGTCCGTTACCGGCCGGGCGCTCTACGGCGCCCGGCCGGCGGCACCGCACAAGAGGTCGAACGCCCGGCAGGGTGGGCACCTGCGGGAGACCGTTCGTCAGGACCGTTCGTCAGGTGCCGTTCGTCAGGGTGTGTGAGGACTCTCTTTACGGAAGATCGAGGCCGGCAAATGCAACGTCTACGTGGGAGTGCGTCTGGCTCGAGCTCGATTGAATCTCCTTGAGGTCAATGAGTCAGGCGGGGTCGTTGGGATACCTGTTGAGAAGTCATTAGCTCTGTTGGGGAGATGGTGGTTGACCGCGTAGCAAATAGACGCACAGAGTGGCGCGAGCACCACATCAAGCGGTAGTCGGCTGATCCAAGCACTCGCTGTCTGGTCGGAGAGTTGAGCCTCAGAGCTCAAGTCGCCGGTTTCGCGAGAGTCGCCCGGGTGAGCTGTGCCACCAGACCGGGGGATCAGACAGGTGAAAGCCAAAGGCAATCACTTTCGGCGAGCATCTCACGTTGAGCGGACTCTGCTGCGCCACAACTCGGTGGCACGCGGGGTTGTCGGCCTTCTGTGCTCTCTAACGGTCCTAGTGGGTGCATTGCAGGTCGCGCCCTTGCAGGCCTCTCCTCAGAGCAATGCGCGCAAAGCCTTGCGTCATTTTACCCTTGCATCAGCGTCGGGAACGATCTCAACCGTTGCCGGTGGTCCTGGAGTGGGACCGGCAACATCGCTCGGGCAAGAACCATTGGGCGTCGCCTTCGACAGCAGTGGTCGGGTCTACGTGGGCGACTCCAACGCCAATCTCATCCGCCGGGTGGATCCAGCCAGTGGCAGCGAGACAGTGGTGGCAGGCAACGGTGGCACCGGCTATTTCGGTGATGGAGGTGCGGCGACATCTGCGAACATGACGACACCTCAGTCCCAGGCGATCGACTCCCATGGGAACTTGGTCATCGCAGACACGTCGGACCACGCGATCAGGGTTGTCGCCGGGAGCACGGCGAGCTTCTACGGGGTCTCGATGACCACCGGTGACATCTACACCGTGGCCGGGACGGGCACTCTTGGGTACTCGGGCGACGGCGGCGCGGCCAGATCGGCAGAGCTCCGCTACCCCTATTCGGTGGCGGTCGATGCCAATGGGAACATCGTCATCGCAGACACCTACAATGACCGTGTCCGCATCGTGGCTGGGAGCACGGGCTCCTTCTACGGGATATCCATGACCTTGGGCGACATCTACACCGTGGCAGGCAACGGTACCGCCGGATATTCGGGAGACGGCGGTGCTGCGACCTCGGCCGAATTGGGACAGCCAAAGGGCGTGACGTTGGACGCTAACGGCAACCTCGTCGTCGCCGATACATTCAACTACCGCATTCGCGTGGTGGCGGAGACGACCGCCACGTACTACGGGCAATCTATGACTGCGGGCGACATCTACACCGTGGCCGGCACGGGCAGCTCTGGGTACTCCGGCGACGGCGGTGCGGCGACGTCCGCAAAGTTGTACCTCCCGGAAGATGTCGCCACGGATTCTCACGGCAACCTTGTAGTTGCCGACAGAGGCAACAATGTGATTCGAGTGGTGGCCGAAGCCACGGGCTCCTACTACGGAGTGTCCATGACCACCGGTGACATCTACACGGTGGCCGGCAACGGTACCGCTGGATATTCAGGAGATGGCGGTGCGGCCATCTCGGCCAAGCTTTCGTCACCTCAGACCGCCCGGGTCGACGGCAGCGGTAATCTCGTTATCGCTGACACTGCCAACAACCGGGTCCGGGTCGTGGCCGGTTCGACCGGCACCTTCTACGGCATCTCCATGACCGCCGGGGATATCTACACGATGGCCGGCAACGGCACGGTGAGTTATTCGGGTGACTCAGGGACCGCCACCTCGGCACAGATGTGGTTCCCCATGGGTGTGGCAGTTGACGCCCACGGCAACGTGTTGATCGCCGACGGCGACAACAATGTCATCCGCGCTGCGGCCCACAGCACGGGAACTTTCTACGGCGTGGCGATGACCGCCGGCGACATCTACACCGTGGCGGGCAATGGCGCCTATGGCTATTCGGGCGACGGCGGCACGGCCACCTCGGCGGAGATGGACTTCCCCCAGGGAATAGCGATTGACGGACAGGGGAATCTGGTGATAGCCGACGACAACAACAACGTGATCAGAGTGGTAGCGGAGTCCACGGCCACCTTCTATGGCGTGGCGATGACCGCCGGTGACATCTACACGGTCGCCGGTACGGGAACCTTTGGGTACTCCGGTGACGGCGGGTCGGCCACATCGGCCAAGCTCCACAACGCACAGTACGTCGCCGTCGACGGACATGGCAACCTGGTGATGAGCGATACCGACAACAACGTGATCCGAGTAGTAGCGGAGTCCACGGCCACCTTCTATGGCGTGGCGATGACCGCCGGCGACATCTATACGGTGGCCGGCACCGGCACGTCAGGGTCCTCCGGTGACGGCGGCGCGGCGACATCGGCCAAGCTCGACTTCCCGGAAGGCGTAGCCCTCGACGCCAAGGGCAACCTAGTGATCGCTGACTTTTACAACAGTCGAATTCGGGTCGTCGCGGAGTCCACGGCCAGCTTCTACGGCGTGGCGATGACCGCCGGTGACATCTATACCGTGGCCGGTAGCAGCCAGGGGTATTCCGGCGACGGCGGCGCGGCGACATCGGGAAAGCTCAGCCTGCCGTACGCGGTGACCGTGGATGGCCAGGGCAACCTGGTGATCGCCGATACCTTCAACGACGCCATTCGTGTGGTGGCGGAATCCACAGCCAGCTTCTACGGCGTGGCCATGACCGCCGGAGACATCTACACCGTGGCCGGCAACGGCAACTACGGCTACACCGGCGATGGCGGAGCCGCCACCTCCGCGGAGCTCTATTCTCCTGAAGGCGTGGCCCTGGACGGGGAAGGCAACTTGCTGGTAGGGGACAGTTACAACGACGCCGTCCGCTCGATCAGCGGCGGCCCTTCCGCACCGAGCGTGGGTTCGAACAGCTACGGAGGAGCGAACCTGGTCTCAAAGCAGGTCAAAGTGTGCAACCAGGGCGACCCCATCGACTGTGCCACGGGGGACTTCTGGGAGACCTACAACCTCTTGTCCGTGCCCGGGCGGGGCATACCTCTCAGCTTCTCGATGTCGTACAATTCCCTCGCGGCCGCACAGAGTTCGGCGGTGGGGTCGGGTTGGACCTTCAATTACGGCGCCAGCCTGGCTACCGACGCCCTTGGCAACGCGACCGTAACCGAAGACAACGGCAGTACGGTTCCCTTCGTCGCCCAGAGCGGGGGTGGGTTCCTCGCCCCGTCGTGGGCGCCCGCCACCTTGGTGCATAACGGCGACGGCACCTACACCTTTACCCGGCTTCAAGACGACGTACAGTTTGCCTTCTCGTCGACCGGTCAGCTGAGCTCGATCACCGACCGAAACGGCTACGTCACGAGCCTCAGCTACACCTCAGGGAAGCTCTCCACCGTCACCGATCCCGCCGGACGCCAGCTGATCTTCACCTACACGGGCAGCCTCATCACGGGGGTGTCCGACCCCAGCCGGAGCATTACGCTGGGCTATACCTCGGGGAACCTGACCTCCATCACCGACGCGGCTACGAAGGTGACGTCTTTCACCTACGACACTGGGGGTCAACATCTGCTGCTCACGGTCACGCGGCCCAATGGCCAAACCGGGGGCCCGAACGCCGGCACCCACGTGACGAACACGTATGACTCGAGTGGCCGGATCCTCACCCAGCAGGACCCGGCGGGACTGACCACGACCTACGCCTACGCAGGGGTCAACTCTTCCGTCGGCGGGGGTACCACCACCATCACCGACCCGCACGGCAACGTGACGGTCGAGCACTTCGCTAACAACCTGCTCACTTCGTCCACCAAGGCGTCGGGGACGTCGATCGCGGCAACCACGACGTATACGTATGATCCAGTCGTTGCCGGTCAGACCACCGTTACCGACCCAAACGGGCACACCACAACGAACACCTACGATGCGAACGGTAATGTCCTCACGTCCAAGGACGCCCTGAGCAAGACCACGACGGACACCTACAATTCGTTGAACGAGCCGCTCACCGTTACTGACCCAATGGGAATCGTCACCACTTACACCTACGATGCCGATGGCAACGCACTGACCAAGGTCGTAAAAGGGGTCGGAGGTTCTCCCACTGAGACGACCACGTACACCTACGGTGACGGCCACAACGGTGACCTGACCCAGGTCCAGGACCCCGACGGGCACATCACCACCTACACTTACGACACCTACGGCGACGTGGCTTCGACAACCACGTCGGCAGGCTCGACCGGCACGAGCGCCACGAACGCAGTAGACAAGTACGCCTACACCTCCATCCGCGCTGTCGGCTCCTTTGTGCACAACAGCGCCAACGGCCTGACCACGCTCTCGGTCTCCCCTCAGGCCGTCGGTGACGCGGAAGTGCTTAGCGTAGAGGTCTCCTCGGGGAGCATCACGGTGTCGTCGGTCTCCGGCGGCGGGGCCACATGGAGCAAGCTCACCAACTCGGTCGACTCCTCCCAGGCCCGAGACGTCGAGCTGTGGTTAGGGACCGTCACCACGACCGGTAGC
>DATKSK010000048.1 GCA_035531755.1 Acidimicrobiales bacterium
TACTGCCTCGGCTTCGGGTTCGAGCTCGTCCTCATGTCCGACATCCGCATCGCCGCCGAGGACGCCGTCTTCGCTCTCCCCGAGGCGCAGGTGGGCGTGGGCATCGACGGCGGTGGGGACCTGCGTCTCGCCCACGAGGCCGGGGCGGGCTGGGCCAAGCTTCTCGCCTTCACGGGCCGGCGCCTCGACGCCCGCACGGCCGAGCGCATCGGCGTCGTGCAGCAGATCACCTCCACCGAGGACCTGCTCCCCACGGCCATGGCCATCGCCGAGGAAATCGCCGCCAACGCCCCTCTGGCGGTGCAGAGCATCAAGCGCACCATCGACGGCTTCACCTACCGCGGCCTCACCGAGGCCATGCGCTTCGAAGCCATGAGCGCGGCCATCGAGTTCGTCTCCGACGACATGCCCGCCGGCTACGCGGCCAAGGCCAAGAAGCAGCCCGTCGTCTTCGAAGGGAAGTAGGCGCCGTGCCCCTCCCCGAGCCCCCGCCCCTCGGCACCGCCATGCTGCCCGCCGGCACCTTCGCCGGCACCACGGTCATCGTCACCGGCGGCGGGACCGGCCTGGGCAAAGCCATCGCCGTCGAGTTCGCCCGCCTGGGCGCGGCGGTCGGCATCCTGTCGCGCGACGAGGGCCACCGCCAGGCCGGCGTCGCCGCCGTCGAGGCGGCGGGCGGCCGCGCCGCCCACGCCGGCGCCGACATCCGCAAGGCCGAGGATGTCGCAGCGGCGTTCGACGCCCTCGAGGACGCCCTGGGGCCGGCGTCGGTGCTGGTGAACAACGCGGCCGCGAACTTTCCCGTGCCCGCCGACGACCTCAGCCCCAACGGCTGGCGGGCCGTCACCCAGATCGTGCTGGACGGGACCTTCTTCTGTTCCCAGGAGATCTTCCGCCGGGCGAGCCGGGCGGGCGCCCCCGCGGCCATCTGCAACATCCTGGCCACACAGTCGTTCACGGGCGGCCCGGGCATGGCCCACACCGCGGCGGCCAAGGCGGGCGTCGGCAACCTCACCAAGACCCTGGCCGTGGAATGGGCGCCGTTCGGCGTGCGGGTGAACGCGCTGGCGCCGGGGCTCTTCCCGCACGAGGACATGCGGGCCGACCTGCAGGCCCTGCGCACCGAGGGCGAGGACGTCGACAATCGCCGCTCCCCGGCGGGCCGCCTGGGCCGGCTGCACGAGCTGGGCTGGGCCGCCACCTGGTTGTGCTCGCCCTATGCATCCTTCGTCACGGGCCACACCCTGGTGGTCGACGGGGCCAATTGGCTGCGCCGGGACTTCGTGATGCCCGAGTTCGTGCCGGTGCGCGACCAGATCGCCGGGGCCCTCGGGCCGCGCCACCCCGAGCCGTAGGACGCATGGGCGATAGCCCGAAGCGGGCTCGGGCTCGGGCCCGCGCTCGGGCCCGGACCCGGATGCCCGGATCGGGAGCGAGACAGGTAAGGGGCCGGACCTGACGACGGGTCAGGCGGGGCCCGAACGCCGGGACGGGGCCGGACCTGACGACGGATCAGGGCGGTCGACGTGGCGGCGCGTGCTGCTCGCGAGGCTCAAACGAGACAGCCTCAGCGCACGGACCAGGGCCGCCGGCGAGCCCCGGTTCGGGGACGGCTCCCGTAGGATCGTGGGGATGCGCATCGGACCCGATCCGGGCGGTCCCGGGTCCGGGGACCACGCCGCACTCACCGACGTGCTGCCCATCACCGACTCCGGCGGGATCGACGTGGCCCCCCAGGACGCCACCGCGGGCATCGACCGCATGCGCCTGCGGAGCTTCATCGGGCTGACGCTGGGCCTGATCGGGCCCCGGGCCAACCTGGCGGTGTCGGGCGTGCTGCTGACCCTGCTCGTGGAGTCGCGGGTGTCGAGCGCGCTGGCCATCACGTTCGCCCTGACCGCCAACCGGCTCATCGGCTGGCTGGCGTACCCGCTGCTCGGCCGGGCGAGCGACCGGACCCACACCGCGGCGGGCCGCCGGGCTCCCTACATGGCGGCGGGCCTGCTGATCATGGGCGTGTGCACGTGGGCCTACACCCTGGTGTCGGGGTTCTGGCCGCTGGTGCTGCTCATCGTGGTGGTGAAGACCGCCAGCGTCATGTTCGGCCTCACCAACGTGGCCGTCATCCCCGAGACCTTCGGCAAGAGCCGCTCCCTGAAGGCGGCCGCGCTCATCGGCCTGTTCGGGATGCTCGTGAGCCTCGTCATCAAGGGCACCGTCATCGCCACCTGGAAGGCGCACGACCCGGCCACCTGGAACCTGGCGTTCCGCATGGCGGGGGGCTTCATGGTGGCGGTGGCCCTCGTCGTCCTGGTGCTGGTGCGCGAGTCGCCGGCGGCCCGCGAGGTCGCCGACCGCGAGCGGCACCGCCGGGTGCGCCCGTGGCGCGACGAGCTCTCCGACATCATGCGGGTGCCCAACGCCCGCGTCCTCGTGACCGGCATCCTCGTGTTCTGGGCCGGGCTCAGCGCCACCGGCTACCTCGCCATCGTCTATTTCCAGAGGGTGCAGCACGCCGGGGCCAACTCGCAGACCATCGCCGGCTGGGTCAGCGGCGTCCCCGTCGTCATGCTCGGCCTCGGCCTCGGATACGGCCTGAGCCGCGTCCTCACCCGCAAGCAGATCGCCGTCCTGACGCCCCTGGCCGGCTCGGTCGTCTCCCTGGTGCAGTTCACCACCACCCACATCTGGCAGTCGGTCCTCCTCGCCTTCGTGGGCGGGCCGATGCTCGGCGCCTTCGTCATCTCGCTGGCCCCCATGCTCCTGCAGCTCCTCCCGCGCTCGGGCGGGATGGGGGAGCTGCTCGGGAAGCTGGTGGCCCCCTTCAGCCTGTTCGCCGTGGTCTTCTCGTTCCTCGCCGCCTGGGTGGTCGACCTCACCGGCGACTACCGCACCATCTGGCTCTTCCCGGCCGCCGCCGGCATCGTCCAGGCCGTCGTCATGTGCTGGCTGCGCATCCCCAAGGGTCAGGAGCGCGCCGAGATGGGCGACATCGTCCAACGCATGGGCGACTCGGTCATGGACCAGGTGATGGGTCGCGACCGCGCCCTGCTCGGTGGCGTCGTCACCGCTGCGGACGCCGACTCGGCGTCGGTGTTCGACATGGCCCGCCACATCCTCGGGAACCCGTACCGGACGATCGGGTGGGTCGACGACGGGGGATCGGGCGAGGGCGTCGACGAGGGAGTCGGCGGGGGCTCGGGCGAGGGCATCGACGAGGGAGTCGGCGACGGTTCGGGCGGGGGAGTCGGCGACGGTTCGGGCGGGGGCGTCGGCGGGATCTCGGGCGGGGGCGCTGAGGGAAGCTCGGGCGCGCACGCCGCGGGGGTGGCCGTCGATGGCGATGCCGGCGTCGACGCAGCGTCAGTCTCCGACGGTGTGACCGGTGCCCAGGTCGTTGCCCTCGACGATGGCGGGGGCGACGAGGAGGGCAGCGAGGGTCGCGGCGTCCCGCACGGCGAGGACCCGGTCCTTCCGGGCTGAGGCTCGGCGCACAGCAGTAGCGCGATGAGGTACCCGGTGCGTAGCAGCGGCGTGACGAGGTGCTCGGAACGCACCGGCGGCGTGACGAGGTCGCTCGGGGCGCCCCGCAGCGCGATGGGGACGCCCGGGGCATAGCATCGCGTCGGGTCGCCCTCGATGCGGAGGGGGCGGCGCCGGCCCGGGAGCAGCCCGGGAGCCGGCGGAATCAGCAAAATCAGCGGCGACACCAGGAGGAGTCGGTCATGGACGTGCGCGACAAGCTCTACATCGACGGTGCCTGGGTGCCCTCAACGGGCACGGGGACGCTCGACGTCGTCAACTCGACCACCGAGGAAGTCATCGGGACGATCCCCGAGGGGACGCCGGAGGACGTGGACCGCGCCGTGCGCGCCGCCGCCGACGCCTTCCCGGAGTGGTCGCAGACCTCGAGGGAGGAGCGGGCCAAGACGCTCGCCCGGGTGCAGGAGTCGCTGACGGCGCGCACCCCCGACATCGCCACGCTGATCTCGCAGGAGGTCGGCATGCCTTTCACCCTCTCCAACCTGATCCAGGTCGGCCTGCCGGTGATGAGCTTCTCCGCCGCGGCGCAGCTCGCCACCGAGTTCCCCTTCGAGGAAGAGGTGGGCAACACCCTCATCGTGCGGGAGCCGGTGGGCGTGGTCGGCGCCATCACGCCGTGGAACTACCCGCTGCACCAGATCGCGGCCAAGGTCGCTCCAGCACTGGCGGCGGGATGCACGATCGTGTTGAAGCCGAGTGAGGTGGCACCGCTCAACGCCTTCATCCTGGCCGAGATCCTCGACGAGATCGGCCTCCCACCGGGCGTCTTCAACCTCGTCACCGGCGTGGGCCCCGTCGTCGGTGAGGCCATCGCCTCGCACCCGCTCGTCGACATGGTGTCGTTCACCGGCTCCACGCGCGCCGGCAAGCGCGTCATGGAGCTCGCCGCCCAGGGCGTGAAGCGCGTCGCCCTGGAGCTCGGCGGCAAGTCCGCCAACGTGTTGCTCGAGGACGCCGACCTGTCCTCGGCGGTGCCTGCCGGCGTGGCTGCCTGCTACATCAACTCGGGCCAGACGTGCTCGGCGCTCACCCGCATGCTGGTGCACCGCTCGCGCCTCGCCGAGGCCGAGGAGCTGGCCGTGCAGACCGCCGAGACCTACACCCCCGGTGACCCCTTCGACGCCGCGACCCGCATCGGGCCGCTCGTGTCCGCCACCCAGCTCGAGCGCGTGCGCGGGTACATCAAGAAGGGCATCGACGAGGGAGCGACGCTCCTCACCGGCGGTGCGGAAGCGCCCGAGGGGCTGGAGAAGGGCTACTTCGTGCGCCCGACGGTCTTCACCAATGTGACCCGGGACATGACCATCGCCCAGGAGGAGATCTTCGGGCCGGTGCTCTCGATCATCCCCTTCGACACCGAGGAAGAGGCCATCGACATCGCCAACGACACCGTCTACGGCCTCGCCGGCGGCGTGTGGGCGGGCGACAAGGAGCACGCCGAGCGCGTGGCCCGGCGGCTGCGGACGGGCCAGGTCGAGGTGAACGGCGGGGGCTTCAACCCGCTCGCCCCCTTCGGCGGGTACAAGCAGTCCGGAATCGGGCGCGAGCTCGGTAAGTACGGGCTCGAGGAGTACCTGGAGGTCAAGGCGCTGCAGCGCTGAGCCGCCTGCCGCTTGCCGACCCGCCCGCGGCCGTGGCGGGCCGTGGCGGGGCGGGGCGGCGGGGATGAGCGTGGTTCAGCGGTGACCCGGCGGAGGCCGCCAAGACCCGTCGGTGCTGCGCGACGGGGGTGGCGCAACTCGTGGCCGCTGGGATCGGGGCGGCCGGCTTCCATCGGGGCGCTGCGTGAGTCCGGCGTCGGGCGAGCGCGTGGGGGGCACTCCTGCGAGGGTTCTCGCTCGGATCGGATCGGTTCGGCGAGAACGCTGCCGCCCCTCGGGTGGCCCTTGGCGTGGAGCACTTCTCGGGGATGGGCCACCGGCGGGTTGGCGTCGGGAACGGTGCCTGGCCGAGCAATCGGCGGTGCGCCCACCGAGCTCACCATCGGCGCGGGACAACACCCTCAGCCGGAGGCGAACTCCGGTGGTGGCTCCCACTCCCACTTGCCCGGACCGCCTCTGAGCTCGAAGCCCCGGTAGGTCTTCATGGCGTGATGGAAGTGGCACAGACGGGCCAGGTTCTCGAGGGCGGTGGGGCCACCCTCGGCGAAGGCCGTGCGGTAGTGGTCGATCTCGAGGCCGAGGGCCACGTCACAGCCCGGCACCACGCACTGCGGGTCGCGCTCCTCGAGCGCACTGCGCACATGGGCGGGCACGGTCCGGCCCACGTGGCACACGGTGGTGACGTCCACGCCGTCGTGCACGAGGAGCTTCACGAAGGCCTCGGGCAGAAGCGCCCGCACGCTCGCCACCGGGACGGGCCCCACCCCGGGGATCTCACACGTCTCACCGTCGTCGGCATGTCCCCGGCGCAGGGCCCCGGCGTCGATGCGCACGTGCACCACGGCCCGGGGGGCGGATGTGGTGGGGCTCCCCGGGGAGGCGGGGGCGGCGTCGGCGGGGCCCGTGCCTGTGCACCGGACCCGGCCGGTGACCAGGTCCACCAGCGCGTCGGCGGCGTAGGCGGCCGTGGGCTCGTGCCGACCGGCCGTGCGCCCCTCGTCGAAGCGCTCGTTGGTACGGCGCTCGAGCGACGCCAGCAGGCTGGCCCCGTCGTCGGGGGTGAGCCGCATCTCGGCCCGGAAGGCCCCGTCGGGGTCGCTCCAGTGGCGCAAGAACCGGGTCCTGCGGATGGCCTCGTAGCGCTCGTTCTCCGCTGCAGCCGACCCCGCCCGGGCCCGCACCGCTCGGCAGCGGTCCTTCAGGCCCTTCACGGTGCACGCGCCCGCCGCCTCCAGCAGCTCGGCCTCCGCCGACGGGCGGGCGGCCGCGGCGGCGGCGATCTCCTTCGCCTGCGGGGCGGACAGCGTCCCGCGACGGACGGCTTCGGCCGTGGCCGGCAGGGCCTCGAGGCGGGTTCCGGTCTCCAGGGTGGCGATGGCCTCGCCCAACCCCGTGCCGGAGGTGGCCGCCATCCAGGCCGCCGCGCTGCGGTGCCCGTCGTCCTTCCAACCCTCGGACTCCGCGGCCCGGGGGGCGAGCAGCAGCTCACCGGCCGAGCCCAGCCGGCGGACCTCGGCGAACACGGCGTAGAGCTCGGCCGCCTGTGCCGTGGTGATCAGGGCCGGGTCGAGATCCGCCAGATAGGCGGAGAGATCGGCCACGGCTCGGCGGGGGACGGCGAACTTCTGCACTCGTCCAGGATGACATGAGGGTGTATCGGTGACATCGGAGCCAGGCACGAGTCGATGATCACGACGGGAGGCGCCGGGGACGACAGGGCTTGCAGCTGGAACAGTCGTGATATATCGTGAACGTACGAGAACAGTTCTCCGGCAGGATTCCGGGCGGAGTCCGCCCGAGAGAACCGAGAGTCGAAA
>DATKSK010000049.1 GCA_035531755.1 Acidimicrobiales bacterium
ACGTCGACATTGATCAGCGCAGGCGCACAGGGCTGCACCAGTACTGCCCTATGCATCGCCTCGCCGCCTGAACTTTCAGTCGCGAAGCCGCAGCGTACGCGCCGCACGCTCCGCGCCCACCTGCATGGGGCTGCATAGGGCACCGGTGAGTGGGTCCCGAGAGCAGGCCCCGATGAACCCCGATCTTCGACATCAACCCGAACGCGAAAACGCTGGGCGGGCGTCTGTGCCCATGTGCACGAGACGCGCCGACCCCCGGAAATGTCTTCCCTCGAGGGGTGGTTCGGCTTCCGCACCGGATTCGCCGCCACCTACCGGTCGGACAATCGCCGAGCGTCGACCAGGTCATCGATGATCTGGAAGTCGCCGACGTTCTCGGTAAAGAGAGGCACTCCTTCCACCTGCGCGGTGGCCGCGATGGCGAGATCGATCTGGCGCCGTCTTGGGTTGCCACCCCGGCGGGCCACCGCGGCGGCTAGTTGGCCCCAGACCCGGGCAACCTCGACGCCTACAGGCAGCGGATCAAACGTTGCCTCGACCACCGCAAGTCGGGCGGTGCGGCGCGCCCGCTCGTCATCGTCGTCGCAAACGAGAACGCCGAAATGCAGTTCGGTGATCGAGACGACGCTGATAGCGGCCTCGACGTCGCCGGGTGGGGGGAGCTCACCTATGAGCACCGACGTATCTAGCAGCGCCCTCACGAAGCGAACGGGTCCACGACGCCTGCTGGCAGTCGCTCGAGGTCGGCATCGAACCCCCGCGGCGCCTTTCCCCGCCAGATCCCGGCGAGTGCGGCGCCGCTGACCCAGCGGCGGCGATGTGCCGGGCCGAGCTCGGCAACGGGACGACCAGCAACCGTCACGGTGAGGGTCTCTCCAGCCTCAACCCGACGGAGCACCTCGCCGACCTGGTTGCGCAGCTCCTTTTGTGCGATATCGCTCATGCGGACTATGGTAGCAGTTCTGCTACCATAGTCCGCTCGGGGGCGGCGGCCAGCGCCGAGAGTGTCATCGATGGGCTGTGAACTGGACTTTGACACCCGGCTGACTGCCGAGCTGGCCTCGATCAAGGGCGTACGCGGGGTGCCGGTGATCGACTGGGACCCGCGTGCGCCGCTCGGCCCTAAACTGGTTTCCTGTGGGGGCCGGGAATGCCATCCCGCCAAGGTCGTGAGCGAGCCCCTCGGTCACGCCACGCCGGGATTCACGATGGCCACCTACCGGCATGTGCTCCCGTGGCATGCAGGCCGACGTAGCACGGGTCTTTGCCGGACTCATCGCTTCGACCGGCTTCAACCCGGTAGAAGGGTCGGTAGAAGCCCTCGCTGCGCAGGGAAGTTGGGGCCAGACATAGCCGTTGAACTGGACTTATTAGTGGCGGGGGGAGGATTTGAACCTCCGACCTTCGGGTTATGAGCCCGACGAGCTACCAGACTGCTCCACCCCGCGTCGTGGTTCTCAGACTAGCACCCTGCCCGGGGGGCGCCGCCAGGGTCAGGGCAGCAGGCCGCCGCGCAGCGCCACGCCCTTGGGCAGGGTGGTGGAGGTCGAGGAGGCCGTCGTCGTGGACGTCGAGGACGAGCTCGAGGAGGAGCTCGAGCTCGAGCTCGACGAGGACGACGAGGACGAGCTGGCGCCCGAGGCCTGCTGGAGCTGCTGGAGCAGGTTCTGCAGCGTGGCGATGTCGGTCCCGTAGGCGGAGAAGTTCCCGGCCTTCAGGTCGCTCTGCGCCTGGGTGAACTCCTGGTTGGCCTGGCTGATCAGACTCTGCACGCGCTGGTTCACGGTGGGGGCCGGCCCCGTCGGCGTGGACCCCTGGTTCTGACCGGGAAGCGACACCTGGAACAGGTCCTGCAGCGCGGCCGACAGCGACGTGTCGAAGGCCACCTGGCTCTGTCCCTGGGGACCGCTGTAGACCACGATGAAGTAGTCGAGCTTGGGGAACGGGTTGCGCGACGACTCGACGTAGAACGGCCGGAAATAGAGGATGGAGTCGCCCACCGGCACGATCTGGAGCGTCCCCAGCTGCACGCTCGAGCCGTTCTGGTTCAGCAGGCTGATCTGCGACGAGATCTTCTGGAAGGCCGATATGTCGGCATCGACGAGGGCGGGCCCGTCGATGGGCGGCGTCTGGAACACCGACAGCTTGCCGTACTGCCCGGGATCGGACCCCGCCACCATGAAGGCGGACATCGTCTGGATCTGATCACCCTTGGATACCGGGACGAACGCGTCGACGAGGTTGAACGACTGAGAGCTCTGCCCCGGGACCTGGAACAGCTCGTACAGCGGGGACATGCGCGTCACCTGGCCGGTGGACACGGTCTGGCCCTGGGCGTTGGTGGTGAAGGTCGTCGGCAGCGCCTCGTTCGGCGACCCCGCGCCCGCGCTCTGCGACACGTTCCACGCGTTCGTGGCGTTGTAGAAGGCGAGCGGCTGGGTGATGTGGTACCGGCCGTAGGTGGCGGCCTGCACCGTCAGCAGGTCCTCGGGGTACCGGAGATGCGCCCGCAGGGCCGCGGGCATCTGCGACACCGGCTGGAACATGCCGGGGAACACCTTCTCCCACGTCTGGAGGATGGGGTCCTTGGTCTTGGTCAACCCGGTGGCGTCGTAGAAGTCCATCTTCCCGCTGTAGGCGTTCACGACGATCTTCACCGAGTTGCGGACGTAGTTGAGGTTCTGGTTCAGGCCGCTGTTGCTCGGCAGGGATTGCGTGTCGACGTTCTGCGAGTACGGGTAGTTGTCGCTGGTGGTGTAGGCGTCGAGGACCCAGTAGATCTGCCCGCCCGACAGCACCGGGTACGGGTCGGAGTCGAAGCTCAGGAACGGCGCGGCCTTCTGTGCCATCTGCGTGATGTCGCGCACGAACATGAGCCGAGAGTGGGTGGTGACCAGGTTGGAGACCAGGAGGTTGAAGTCCCCGAAGCGCACCGCGAAGGCCGCCTTCACCAGGAAGTTCTTCAGCTCCACTCCCCCGCTCCCGCTGTAGGTGGTCGGCACCGGGCTGTTGGAGGCGGCCTGGTAGTCGATCTCCGGCTGGCGGCTGTCACCGAGGACGTAGCTGGCGTCGCCGCCGTTGGGGTTGTTCAACCCGAAGTACACCCGGGGCTGCTCGATGGTGGGCGCGCCGGGCGCGGAGACGGGTGGGACCTGGGAGATGGAGAAGGCCGGCTGGTCGCCGTTCACGGCGTTGGAGGGCGCCAGGATCATGGCGTACCCGTGGGTGTACTGCAGATGGGTGTTCACCCACCCTTGCGAGGGCAGGTCGCTGTCGTTGATCTGCCGCACGCCCACGACCATCGGCACCAGCTTCCCGCCGATCGAGTAGCGGTCGACCCCCAACGTGTTGAAGGAGTAGTACGACTTGGTCGCCTGCAGCTTGGTGTAGGTGGGCCCCGTCAGGGTGGAGTCCCACAGCTGCACGTTGCCGAGAGTGGCCTGGTTGGCGACCACCTGGGCGGAGGTGAGGGTCTGCGTGGCGCTGAACGAGGACCGGCGCACGTTCTTGATGTCGAGCGCGGCCCGCGTGGCCACGATGTTGCGGGCGATGTAGGGGCGCTCGAGGGAGTTCTGCGCGGGGTTCACCTTCACGGTCTGGACGATCGCCGGGTAGATGGCGCCCACGACGACGGCGACGAACGCCCACAGCCCGACGCCGAGGACGGGCAGCGCCCAGCCGCGGCGGCGGATGTTGATGAGGAGGATCACCGCGGCGAGCAGGGAGATCCACATGAGCAGCGTGAGCGCCGGCATCCGGGCGTGCACGTCGGTGTACCCCGCACCCTGCACGTACCCGTTCTGCGACAGGTCGAGGTTGTAGCGGGCCAGCACGTACCCGCCGGCCTTGACCAGGGCCATGCAGGCCAGCAGGACCGAGACGTGCACCTTGACCTGGGGGGCGACGCTGGGGGCGCCGGCCTGCACCCGGATCCCGCCGTTCAGGTAGTGCGCGATCACGGTGATGACGGCCACCACCACCAGCGCGACGAAGGCCCAGCTCACCAGGAACGACAGGAACGGGAGCTTGAAGACGAAGAAGCCGACGTTCTTGTGGAACTGCGGGTCGGTGGCGTCGAAGGAGCCGCCGTTCATGAACAGCAGGTAGTTGCGCCACTGGCCGAGGACCCCCGAGGCCGCCAGGAGGGCGACGGCGAGCGAGACGAGGCTGCGCACCAGGCGGGCCCGCGGCGCCACCCGCTGCTGGTAGCGCCGGACGAGCTCGTCCTCCGGTCCCAGCGCGAGCTCGCTCGGCGCCAGACGGTCCACCACCGCCAGGTTCACCCACAGCACGACGAAGAAGATCGCCGCGAAGCCGAAGAACAGGCCCGCCTTCACTTCGAGCAGGCGCCGCCACACCCCACCGAGGTGCACCGACCCGAACCACAGGTAGTCCGTGTAGAAGATCGCGATGGTGCGCAGGGACGCCACCACGACGACGACCACGATGACGGCCACGATGAGCCACAGCCGCCCCCGCCGCACGGCACGGCGCGGCCGGCGCGGCAGATCCTGCGGGGTGCGCACGGGGCGGCAGCCTAGGCGTTCACGGGAGCGAGCAGGCACCGACACCCGGCGTGGGCCGGGGGATGGGGATGTCCGGTCGGGTAGTCCTCGCCGGCGGGCACCGGTCCCGCCAGCGCGTTGTCGTCGCAGTCCGGGCACTCGGTGACGTCGTCGTCGACGACCCACCGCAGCGCGTTGCCCGCGGGCACCGCGGCCAACGCGGCCCGCGCGAACGCCAGCACTGCCTGATCGCCTGCCAGGCGCTCGACGCGCGCACCCTTCCACTCCCGGAACGCGGCCCCCACCAGCTCGACCAGGGCGGCCTCGTCGCCAGCCTCCACGGCCGGACCGGCGCCGTCGAGGCGGCGACGCAGCGGGGCCACGATGGCGGTCGCCAGACCCGTGGCGACGTCGTCGACACCGGGTGCCTCGTCCGGCTTGCCCCCGGCGGACGTGGCGCCGGCCCGGGCGGCCTCGACGAGCTGGTCGACCGACGCCTTCACGTAGCGCTGGGCGTGCTCGTCCTCGGAGGGAAGCACCGAGGGGGCCCAGCCGCCCTTGGCCCGGAGGCGGTCGAGGATGTCGTTCTGGTCGTCCTGCAGGGCGCGCTTGAGCCGGCGCGCCAGGGTGGCCACCAGGGGGACGAGCACTTCGTCACGCTGGGCGATGACCGGGTCGGGTGGTTCGACCCCGTCCGCCGGTGGCGCCCCTTCGGCCCGCTCCTCCCCGGCGCCGCCCTGGTCCCCGGCGCCGCTCGGCCTTTCCTGCGGGGCCACCTCGGTGACGGCCGCGTGGCCCGCCGTGTCGGCCCTGCCCGCCGTGTCGGCCCGGGCCGCCGGTGCTGCCTTGGCCGTCGGTGCCAACCTGGCCGCCGGTGCTGCCGTGGCCGTCGGTGCCTGCGGCGCTTTGGCCGCGGGCGTCACGGACGGGGCGTGCGCCGCCGGCGGGGTCTGCCGGGCCGGCGCGGTCGGCGGCATGGGCGATGGCTCCGCCACCGACGCTGCGGCCGACGAGCCCGGCCGACCGGGAGCTGCGGCGGCGGGCTCCGACAGCGTCGATCCCACGGCGCCCAGAGGATCGGTGCCCAGCGCGCCCGGCGCGGCCTCCCCGGCGTGCTTGGTGTCGGCCTCGGCGCGCAGGCGGGCGAAGAGCTCTTCGATCGACTGCCGGCGCCCGTGCTCCGGCTCGTCGTCGGCGGGCCCGGACCCGCCCTCGGGCGCGACCGCCGTGTCGCCGCCGACACCGGTCGGGACCGGCTCGGCGAGCTCCTCCTGCGCGGCCTGGCGCCCGGCCGCCTCGGCCGCCAGGCGCGCCTCGTCCTCGGCGCGGAAGAGCTCGTCGGTGATCTGGTCGACGGCACTGCGCACGTCCCCGATCGTCTCCGCCAGTCGCTCACGGCCGGCCCGGAGCTGCTCGATCTGGCTGTGCAGGACGCGGCGCCGGCGCGTCAGGTCGGCGAGCACGCGCGCCCGCAGCTCCTGTGCCTCGTGCACCATGGCGCGGCACTCGGCGCGTGCCTGGTTGACGAGCGTCTCCGCCTCGAGCTTGGCCGCCTCGACCCGGGCGGTCGCCTCGTCCTGGGCACGGCGACGCAGCTCGGCGGCAGCTGCGTCGGCCTCGGCGGTCCGGTCGTGGGCGCTCTGCGCGGTCCGCCGCTCCAGCTGCTCGGCCTCTTCCTGCGCCTCGGCGCGCAGGCGCGTGGCGTCGTTCTCCGCCCTCGCCATCAGCTCGGCGGCGGCGTCGTGGGCCGAGCGCAGGACCCGCGCCGTCTCCAGCCCGAGCGCGGCGGTCAGCGTGGCCTCGTCGAGCACCGGATTGGCAGCCCTGTGGTCGGCCTCGGCCACGGCCCGCCGGAGCTCCTGCTCGCGGTCGGCCGACGCCGCCAGCTCCCGCGCCACGTGCTCGAGGAAGCTGCGCACCTCGGCGGGGTCGAACCCGCGTCGCGTCGTGCCAAAGGTGTGACGGGCGACCTCGTCGGGGTGGATCCGGGCGGTCGAGGAGATCGTGAGCCGGTCCTCTGCCATGGGCCAGAGCCTACGACGCGCCGTGCGCGCGCGGTGGCTGGCGTGACACGGGCGGGTGCCGGCCCGCCATCAGGTCCACGGCGACTGCTGCCAGTCGGTGGGCACGCTGTTGCCACCGGGACCCGGCGTCGGGCCGTGCGAGGCGGCCCCCAGCCTGCCGCCGAGGTGCTCGAGGTCCGAAAGGGCCTCGCTCAGGGACCCGACGGCGAAGACCTTCAGCTGGGAGCCGGCCACGGACCGGGCGAGCTTCAGCTCGGTGTCGCCCGGTGTCTTCGGGACGAGGAAGACGGTGGCGCCGGCGCTCTCGACGGCGGACGTCTTCTGCTTCACGCCGCCGACGTCCCCCACGGTGCCGTCGGGGCGGATCGTGCCCGTGGCGGCGACGTTCAGGCCGCCGGTGACGTTCCCGCCGCTGAGCGTGTTGACGATGCCCAGCGTGAATGCCAGCCCGGCCGACGGGCCGCCGATGTTGTCGGTGGAGATGCTCACCTTGAACGGGAAGTCGTACGCCGGCTGCGTGCCCATGGGCGACAGCAGCGACGCCTGGGGGTCCGTGGGGTCGCCGATGCCGATGAACGGCACCGTCTTGCCGGCGTCGACCCTCGACGCCAGCTTCACCGGGACGGCGCGACCCGGCGTGGGGTGGGCGATCGACCCCACGCGCACCGTGACCACGTCGCCGGGGCGGTGCGCACGGACCGCGTCGACGAGTGCCTGAGGGTTGGTCGTCGGCGTGCCGTCGATCGACGTCACCACGTCACCCACCTGCAGCGCCCGTGCCGCCGGGCTCCCCGGTGCGATCACGTAGATGGTGACGCCGACATCGTGTTCGGGGACCGAGTACCCGAGCTGGCGCAGGGCCACGGCCTCCGCAGTGAGCTGGGACTCGGCCATGTCGACGGTGCCCTGCGCGTTGAACTCGCTCAGGGGGAGGTTGCTCGTGAGGGCCCCCGTGGGCACCACGTCGTTCTTCGGGTCCGGGAACAGCTGCGTGTAGAAGTAGTTGATGTAGTGGAGGGTGTTCACGCCGACGTCGGTGAGGAAGAGCCGCCCGTGGTGCGGGTGCCCGAGGCCGGCGGGAACCGTGATCAGGGTGTCGACGGGCAGCGCGTCACCGGGGACGAGCTCGGTGTAGGGAGCCGTGACGAGCGACGCCACGATGACGAGGGCCGCCACGACGCCCACGACGACGCCCAGGGCGACCGGCCAGCGTCGGCGGCGGGTGCGGGGCGGCTCCAGGGCCGGCGGTAGCGTGAATTGGGAGGTTGACATGGCTGGAGGCGGTGCGGGGGATCACCAGCCTGCCATGCTTCGGCCCGGGGACCGGGGCGCCCCCGTCCGCGACGCCGTGATGGCGGGGCACCGCGGCGACCTCGCCACCGCCACTGAGCTCGCCCGCCATGCGGACCCGGCCGTGCGCGCCGCCGCGCTCGGTGCCTTGTGCCGCCTGGGGGCGCTCGATGCCCCGGCGTTGGCCGCGGCTGTCGCCGACGCCGACCCGGCGGTGCGCCGTCGCGCCTGCCTCCTCGCCGGCCGCCTCCTCGCCGCCGCTGCCGACGACGACACCGGCGAGGACGACACCGGCGACGACGACCACGAGAGGGCCGCGGCGACGGACCTCGTGGTGCTGCTCACCCGGACGCTGGGCACCGACGACGACCCTTCGGTGGTGGAGGTCGCCGCCTGGGCGCTCGGGGAGGCCGGTCCCCGGTGCGGGCCCGACGCCGTGCGCGCCCTCGAGCAGGTGGCGAGGACGAGCCCGGACGCGCTGTGCCGGGAGGCGGCCGTGGCCGCGCTGGGCGCCGTCGGCGACGCCGGCGCGCTCGACACGGTGCTCGGCGCGCTCGACGACAAGCCGGCGGTGCGCCGTCGGGCCGCGGTGGCCCTGGCCGCGTTCGACGACCCGCGCGTCGACGACGCCCTGCGCCGGTGCCTGGACGACCGGGACTGGCAGGTGCGCCAGGCGGCCGAGGACCTGCTGGGGCGGCCCTGACGCCACGCGCCGCGTGGGCGCGGGGGCGCCGTGGTGCGTTCAGGCGTCGGCGACGAACAGCTGGCGTAGGGTGTCGAACGACTCCAGGCAGTGCCCGGCGCCGAGCGCCACGCACTCCAGCGGGGTGTCGACGAGGTGGACGGGGACGGCCGTTTCGTTGGCCAGGCGGCGCGCCAGGCCACGCAGCAGCGCCCCGCCCCCGACGAGGTGGATGCCCTGGAAGATGATGTCCTGCGCCAATTCCGGCGGCGCCGCGCCGAGGCACTCCACCGCGGCGGCGATGATCTGGCGGATCTGGTCCTCCACGGCGCCGCGCAGTTCGGCCGGGGTCAGCACCACCGTCTTGGGCATGCCGGTCATCAGCTCGCGCCCGCGCACCTCGGCCTTCACCTCGTCGCTGTAGGGCGCCGCCGACCCGATCGCCAGCTTGATCTCCTCGGCGGTGCGCTCGCCGATGGCCACCCCGTGCTCGCGCCGCACGTAGGTCTGGATGGCGGCGTCGATGTCGAACCCGCCGCAGCGGATCGCCTCGGACGCCACCACGCCCCCGAGCGAGATGACGGCCGTCTCCGACGTCCCGCCGCCGACGTCGACCACCATGTTGCCGATCGGCTCGTGGATGGAGAGCCCCGCGCCGATCGCAGCGGCCATGGGCTGCTCGATGAGGTACGCGGCGGACGCGCCGGCCCGGTGGGTCGCCTCCTTCACCGCCCGGCGCTCCACCGACGTGATGGCCGACGGCACGCAGATCAGCACGCGCGGCTTGTTGATGCGGCTGACACCGCAGCGCTGGAGCAGGAGCCGGATCATGCGCTCGGTGATGTCGAAGTCGGTGATGGCACCCTGGCGCAGCGGGCGGACGGCCACGATGTAGCCCGGGGTCCGGCCGATCATCTGCCAGGCGTCCTGGCCCATGGCCAGGACCTCGTGGGTGCGCGTGTTGAGGGCGATCACGGTCGGCTCGTTCAGCACGATGCCCTTGCCCCGCGCGTAGACGAGCGTGTTGGCCGTGCCGAGGTCGATGGCGAGGTCCCTAGCCACGTCGCCCCGCTCGCACGCAGGCCATCGTACGGCCAACCGCCCCGGGCCGTGGCGGGTGGCGTCCCCGCCGCGGCGCGACGTCCCTTCGTGGGGGCCCGCAAGTATCCTCGGGCACGATGAACAGCGGGGGCTCGTTCACCGAGGGGGGCATCCCCGACGACCCTGACGGCCAGGACGACGAGGCCGCGGGCCTGCAGCGCGGCTGGATGCCGCCGGACGACCGCCTGTGGCGGCACCCGTCGGAGATCGCCCGCTTCGGGCCGCCGCGTCCGGTCTCCTCGCTCGTCGACCCCGCCGGCGGGGGCTGGCACCGCCGAAAGGTGCGGCGGGCCTCGCTGACCGCAGGCGTCGTCGGTGTCGCCGCCGTGGCCACGACGGTGGCCGTGGCGCTCTCTCTCGTCGACGCCCAGAGCTCCACGACCGCGCTGAAGGTGCAGGCGGGGGGCGGCGCCAGCGCGATCACAGTGGCCACGACATCTCTCACCACGTCCGTCATCGGCCACGACGTCATGCGGCTCGTGGCCTCGGTGCGCCCGTCCCTGGTGGGACTCGAGCCGCTGGCGGGCGGCGCCGCGGCGCGCATGACCGGTGTCGTCCTCCCGGGGGGGGCGCTGGTCGTGACGTCGGCGGTGGCGGTGGCCGGCGTGTCGCAGGTCGACGTCGTGACGTCCGACGGCCGGCGCCATCCCGGCAAGGTGGTGGGCTCCGATGCGCATTCGGGTGTGGCCGTGATCAGCACCGGTGGCGGCCTCGTCCCGGCGACGTTCGCCGACGAGGCGGTGCAGCCCGACGACCTCGCCGTCGTGGCCTGCCTGTGCTCCGGAGCCGTGGCGTCGAGCACGTCGCCCCCGGACGCGCCCGCGGCTGCCGGTGTGGGCATGGTCAAGGAGGTGGGCACCGACGTCACGCCGCAAGGCGGGTCGGACCTCGTGAACGCCATCGAGGCGGAGATGCCGCTCGGCCCGACGTCGTGGGGCGGCGTTCTCCTCGACGGTCACGGACGCGTGATCGGCATCCTGGACGGGCAGACCAATACGGCCGGTGACACGCTCGGCGTCTTCGTGCCCGCACCGTTGGCCGAGGGCGTGGCGACCGAGCTGGCGCAGGCGCACACCGTGGACCACGGGTGGCTCGGGGTCGTGTGCGGGGACGGGGGCTCCGCCGGGGCCACGGTGACGAAGATCCTGCCGGGGAGCCCGGCGGCGGCGGCCGGCCTCCACAGTGGCGACGTCGTGGTCGGGGTCGACACCCACGCCGTGAGCACCGTCGCCGACCTGCAGGAGCGCCTCTACACCGTGCCGCCGGGCACGACCGTGCAATTGGACGTGGAGCGCGGCACGGCGAGCGCCGAGGTGTCGGTCAAGCTGGCGGACGCTCCGGCGAGCTGACGCGCCGCCCGCCGCCGGAGCGGCGAGGTCGTCCGCCTACGATCCAGGGAGTGGCATTCCCGGGCTCCGGCGCGAGCGGCAACTTCTTCGAGCAGATCCTGGCCGACCTGCTCCAGCTGATGGGCGGCGCCGCCTCGGGCGGCGCCCGCGTCGACCTGGCCCGGACCCTGGCCCAGGGCGTGGCGACCGGCGGGGAGCCCGAGGGGAACGTCGACCCGGTCGACCGCATCCAATTCGAACAGCTGGCCCACGTGGCCGAGCTGCACGTGGCCGAGCTGACGGGCCTGCCGCTCACGCCCACGGGGGCGCCCGTCGAGGTCGCCGTCGTCGGCCCCGGGGCCTGGGCCTGGCAGACGGTGGAGGACTGGCGGTTCCTGCTCGACGCCATGACCGGCACTGCCGGCGACGACTCGGGGGGCGACGACTCCCCGGGCGGTGACCCCGGGAGCGGCGATGCGTCCGGCGGGGGCGCCGCTGCCGTGCCGGGGGAGGAGCGCGGGACGCCGCCGGGCCCGCCGGCATCGGCACCCGACGTGCCGGGGCTCGGCCTCGCCGACCTCGGGCGCCCCCTCGACGAACCCGAGGTACGACCCGCCGACCTCGTCGCCCGGTGGATGGCGACCATGGGGCCGATGCTCGCCGCCATGCAGCTCGGCTCGGCGGTCGGGCACCTGGCGCGCTCCACCATGGGCCCCTACGAGCTGCCCATCCCCCGCCCCGGGTCGCGCCTGCTGGTGGTGCCGGCCAACGCCACGCGCTTCGCCGAGGACTGGAGCCTCGCCCCCGACGAGGTGCGCCTGTGGGTCTGCCTGCGGGAGATGACCGTCCAGGCCGTGCTGTCGAGGCCGCACGTGGCGGCGCGGGTGCGCGAGCTCCTCGTGCGCGTCGTGCAGGGCATGGCGGCGGAGGCCGCTGGCCTCGTCGACCGCCTGCAGGACATCGACCCCTCCCAGCCCGACGCGCTGCAGGGCCTCATCGGCGACCCCACTTCCTTGATGAACCTCGAGCCCTCCCCCGCACGCCAACGGGCGTCCGACGATCTCATGGCCGTGGTGGCCGCCCTGCTCGGGTACGTGGAGCACGTCCTCGACCTGGCCGCCGCCCGGCTCCTCGGTGGGCGGGGCGCCATCGCCGAGGCCTGGCGGCGCCGGCAGGTGGACCGCGAGACGTCGGAGCGCGCCGCCGAGATGATGTTCGGCCTCGACCTCGGGCCCGCGCAGATCGACCGGGGAGCGGACTTCGTGCGGGGCGTGCGCGACCGCGCCGGTGACGACGGCCTGGCCCGGTTGTGGTCGGGGGCCCGGACCCTGCCGACGCCCTCCGAGGTGGACGCCCCCGGGCTGTGGCTCGAACGGATCAGCCTCGACGACGCCTGACCCTGTCGGCTGACGCCTGGCGCCTGACCTGACGGCCGCCTGACCTGGCGGGCTCTGGCGGGCTGGCGAGGTCAGGCGGGCGCAGCGGGAGCCGGAGCGGGCTCTTCCTCGGGCACGCCGAGGTCCCACTCGAGCTCCAGGTACTCCCGCTCGGCGTCGCGCACCACACGCTCGCGGTTGCGCCTGAATTGCGGGTCGTGCGGAGGGAGGAGCGTGAGGCGCGCCAGGGTGCGGTCCCGGAACGGCGAGATCACGGAATCCTCGCCGTAGGTGGACTGCACCTCCCAGTGGGGGGCGACAGGGCCCAGGTAGACGACGCGGACATGGCCTCGTGGGGGCTGGGGCTCCTCCTGCTCCTCGAATTCCTCGGCCACATCGCCTCCTTGGTGGGCGCCACACCGGTGATCGGGGGGAAAGACGGCGACCCCGGCGGCGGGCCCAGCCTAACGGGTGGCGGCCGCGCCCCTCTCCCGCCGTCCGACCCGGCTGCCGGCGCTCCCACCAGGGACTTGGGAGAAACCGAGGGAAAGTGTGCGGACTCACAGGTTTTCCCAAGGCGCGTTTGGGAACGTCTCGGGGGAACAGCTGGGACCGGCGGCGGGCTGCCGGGCGGGCCCGGCGTGAGGGATCCGGGCGCCACCCCCCGTAATCCATACGGGACGGCGTGACGGAAACACCTCGCTGGTAGTCTGAACCCCGGTATCGGAGGCGCAATGGACAGCGAATGGATGGGCCAGGGAAGGTGCAGGGAGATGGACCCTGCGTTGTTCTTCCCGAGCGACGGCATCGGTGTGCAGGCTGCCCAGCGCATCTGCTCCGAGTGCCCCGTGAAGGGCCCGTGCCTGGAGTACGCCCTCGACAATCGGGTGGACCACGGCGTCTGGGGCGGCACGTCCGAACGGGAGCGCCGCCGCATCCTCCGGCGTCGCCGCCTCTCGAGGCTCCAGGCCACCCACACCTGAGCCCCGCCATGCGGGTCGGGCCCCCGGGGTGACGCCGGCCGTGCTCGAGTGCGTGGTGAACGTCAGCGAGGGCCGGGACGCCGCGACCGTGGCCGCCGTGGGTGCGGCCGGCGGGGACTGCCTGCTCGACGTGCACAGCGATCCCGACCACAACCGGTCGGTCCTGACACTGGCCGGCCCCGCGGTCGAGGAGGCGGTGCGCGCCGTGGCCCGGGCGGCGCTCCTGCGGATCGACCTGCGGCACCACGACGGGGTCCACCCCCGACTCGGTGCGCTCGACGTGGTCCCCTTCGTCACCTTGGGACCCGACGGTGCCCCCCTGCCCCCGGGATCGGACCTCGCCCCCGCGTTGGCGGCCCGGAACCGGTTCGCGGCGTGGGCGGGTGAGGAGTTGGGCCTTCCGTGTTTCCTCTACGGCCCGGAGCGCACCCTGCCGGAGGTGCGGCGCACCGCCTTCCGCGGGTTGTCCCCCGACACCGGCCCGACGCGGCCGCACCCGAGCGCGGGGGCCTGCGCCGTCGGCGCGCGCCACGCCCTCGTGGCGTACAACCTGTGGCTCGCCACCCCCGACGTGTCGACGGCACGCGCCATCGCCGCCGCGCTACGGGGACCGGCGGTGCGGGCGCTCGGGCTGGCGCTGCCCGGGGCGGCACAGGTGTCGTGCAACCTCGTCGACCCGCTGCGGTTCGGCCCGGCCGACGCCTTCGACGCCGTGGAGCGACTGGCCCGGCAGGCCGGCACGCGCGTGGCACGCGCCGAGCTCGTCGGGTTGGCTCCGGCCGCCGTGGTGAACGGTGTGCCCGTGACGCGCCGGCGCACCCTGGACCTCGATCCCGAACGGACCGTCGAGGCTCGCCTGGCGCAGGTCAGCGCCCCCTGAGGGACGCGACCCGGAGGGCGCGCCCGGTGCGGGCGCGCCCTCTGGACGTCACGACGCCGAAGCGGTCGCCGCCGCGCGGCGGCTCATGGCACGGGCCCGGCGCAGACGCCGGCGCTCGCGCTCCGACAGGCCGCCCCAGATGCCGAACTTCTCGCCGTTGGCGAGCGCGTACTCGAGACAGTCCTCGCGCACCACGCAGCCCCGGCACACTTCCTTGGCCTCACGCGTGGACGCGCCACGCTCCGGGAAGAACAGGTCGGGGTCGACCCCCATGCAGTTGGCCCTCGACTGCCAGTCGCGGTCCTGGCGGCCGTACAACAGTGAAACGGCGTCCACCGGTACGCCTCCCCTCACCACCTAGTGGCATATATGTAGTTACAAGTGTGTCATCATGGTCGATCACCTCTGGGGGTGCAAGGGGCAATATCCGGCGGATGCAGGTGGTATTGCACGCAGCGTGACAGCGACGCCGTCACGCACCGGCACGCGGTGACGCGCACCGTGGCATGTCCGACGCGCTATGCCTCATTGTGAGTTCGCACACGCAGGCGCGTCGAACACTCGTTCCCCGAAAGGACGTCGAGCGGCGCGAACGTGCGCTACGCGCCGCGGCGCGTGGTCGAGTGTGTCGTGCGGCGGTGCTCGAGGAAGTCCACGAGCACGTAGTCGCCGAGCGTCTCGGGCGTGGTGAAGAACGCCCTCCCGCGGTTGAGCTTGGTCATCTGCTCGACGAACCCCTGCAGCGACCGGTTGGCGTCGAGCATGAAGGTGTTGATGGTGATGCCGGCACGCGTGCAGCGCACGACCTCCGCCAGGGTGACGCGCACCGTCTCGGCCGTGGGCGGGTAGTTGAAGTCCACGGTGAAGCCGCCGACGCCGTCGGGGATGATGTGGGCGGTGGGCTCGCCGTCGGTGATCATGATGATCTGCTTGGTCCCGGTCCGGTGCGCCAGCATGCGGCGGGCGAGCATGAGCCCGTGCTGCATGTTGGTGCCGTAGACGAAGTCCCACGACACCTCGGGGAGCTCCTGGGGCTTGATCTCGCGGGCCACCTCGGAGAAGCCGACGAGCCCGAGGAAGTCGCGGGGAAAGCGCGTGGAGATCAAGGTGTGCAGTGCGATGGCGACCTTCTTGGCGGCCAGGAAGTTGTCGCGCATCGGCATCGACAGCGACAGGTCGACCATGAGCACGGTGGATGCCCGCGTCATCTGCTCGGTCCGTGAGATCTCGAAGTCGCCGGGCTCGAGGCGCACCGGGGTGCCCGCGCCGGCGCGGCTCACGGCGTTGTGGACCGTGCGCTGGATGTCGAGGGTGAAGGGGTCGCCGAACTCGTAGGGCTTGGTCTGGCCCTCGGGCTCGTGGCCGGTGCCCACGAAGGTGTTGCGATGGCCGCCGAGGCGGTCCTTGGCGAGCTTCGAGAACAGGTCCGTGAGCGCCTGCTGGCCGATCTTGCGGATCCCGAGCGCGGTGAGCTCGTAGCGCCCCTCGCGCTGCTCGATGAGGCCGGCCGCCTCGAGCTCGCGCGCCAGGCGCGCCAGGCTGTCGAGGGACCGGGCGGCGTCCTCGCCGAGGTACTTCGTGACCTGGTCGAGGTCCACCTCCGCCAGGGCGCCGGGCGAGGTGGCCGAGCGCAGGAACTGCTCGAGCTGGTCCATCTCCCCCAGGCGCCGGGCGGCCGCGGCGGCGTCGGCGAGGCCCATGGGATCGGAGCCGCTGAAGCGGTAGCGCCGGCCCCACCCCGCGCCCGGCACGGCGCGCTGCAGGTTCTCCGACAGGCGGTCGACCTGCCAACGCAGGTCGAGGTCCTCGAACAGCGAGTCGGCCAGCGCCTGGAGCTGGGCGCGCTGCTCGGGCGACATGGAGTCGAGCGCCGCCTGGACCGCGGCCATCTGGGCGGCGAACTGCTCGAGGAGCTCGTCGAGGTTCTGGGGATTGCCCGGGAAGAAGTCGCCGAACCGGTCCATGAACGACTCGAACGACGGGTCGATCTCCTGGCCCTGCTCGCGCTGCTCGATCATGCGGTTCAGGGAGTCGAGCATCTGCCGGACGCGCTCGAGCTGCTCCGGGTCGGGATTCGCCATGGCGTCGGACATCTGGTCGAACCAGCTCTTCGTGATCTCCTCGCGCAGCTTGTCGAGGAGCTGCTCGAAGTGCTCGCGGGCCTCGGAGGAGACGAAGTCGTACTGCTGCAGGCCGCGCACCTTCCCGGCCAGGTCGGTGGGCAGCAGGTCGAGCTCGACACTGCGCTCGGCGACGACGTCGTCGGTGACCTGGCGGCGACGCTCGTCGCCCGACTCGCGGGCCTCGGACGCCAACGAGGTCAACCCGGCGCGCTCCTCGGCCACCACCTGGTCGAGCGCCTGGGCGATCTCGTGGAAGGCCCCGCCGAGGTCCCCGCGCTCGAGCTCCTCCTGGCGCTGCTGGCGCAGGCGCTCCATGAGCTCGCGCAGCCCCTGCACCTGCTCGCCGTCGGGGCGGCGGAACCCCGAGGTGAGCAGCCGGCGCAGGGCGGCGTCGGGGTCCCCGTGGTACAGCAGGTCGTCGGCGAGCTCGGCGAACAGCGAGTCGATGTCGTCTTCGAAGCCGCGCTGGGAGCCGTCCCAGCGTCGGTACTCCCAGTGGCGGGTCACGGCGCGGGCTCGGCCACGGCGCCGGCCGGGGCGCTCGTCATCCCCGGCCCCGGTAGGTCGCCTTGGTGCCGGCCGCCTCCTTGTTGAGCCGCTTGGTGAGGTGCAGGCCCTCCAGGATGAACTCGGCGGCGGACGCCACGGCGCCGGGTGTCTCGCTGCCGGCGAGGGCCAGGCAGGGCCCTTCGAGCGCGGGGACCTGCGCCAGCAGCTCGCCGTAGGCCGAGGCCGGGAGGTCGTCGCCGGCGTGCACCACCATGGCCTCGTCGAACGCGCTGACCACGGGGCCCAGCTGCTCGGTGGGGCAGCGGCGGCGGAAGACCGTGAGCACGGCGGCGGAGACGAGGCCTTGCAGGATGCGCTCCTCGCGCCCCTCCTCGAGGGCTTCGATCTCGATCTTGCCCTGGGTCGAGCTGATGAGCGCGCCGAGGTCGCTGATGCGGGGCACGGCGTCCGCCTCACCCAGGCGCAGGGCCCGCCGCACGGCGTTGGCCGCCAGGGTCTCGTAGTTCGAGATGCTGAGGCGCACCGACACCCCGGAGCGCTGGTTCACGTGCGGGCTCTGCCGGGCGAGCTGCGACAGCTCGGCGACGATCTCCGCCATGAAGTCGGGCACCTCCACCCGGGGGCCGTCGGCGGTGTGCACCGGCGGGCGCGCCTCCTGGTGGACGATGGCGAGCTCGGTGTCGGTGTCGGGCGGGTAATGGGTCCGGATCTGCGCCCCGAAGCGGTCCTTCAGGGGGGTGATGATCCGGCCGCGGTTGGTGTAGTCCTCGGGGTTGGCCGTGGCCACCAGGACGACGTCGAGCGGGAGCCGGACGGTGAACCCCCGGATCTGCACGTCGCGCTCCTCCAGCACGTTGAGCAGCCCCACCTGGATGCGCTCGGCCAGGTCGGGGAGCTCGTTGACGGCGAAGATGCCCCGGTTCGAGCGCGGCACGAGGCCGTAGTGCAGGGTGAGCTCGTCGGAGAGGTAGCGGCCCTCGGCCACCTTGATCGGGTCGACCTCCCCGATGAGGTCGGCGATGGAGGTGTCCGGCGTGGCGAGCTTCTCGGAGAACCGCAGCTCCCGGTGGACCCACGCCACGGGCGTGGCGTCGCCCTCGGCGGCCACGAGGTCACGGGCGTGGCGGGACACGGGCCGCGTGGGGTCGTCGCGGATCTCGGAGCCGGCCACCACGGGCAGCCACTCGTCGAGCAGCGCCGTGAGCGACCGGACGATGCGGGTCTTCGCCTGGCCCCGCTCGCCGAGGAGGATGACGTCGTGGCCGGCGAGGAGCGCGTTCTCCAGCTGGGGCAGCACCGTGTCCTCGAACCCGAGCACCCCCTCGACGAGGGGCTGCCCGGCGGCGATGCGGGCGGCGGCGTTGCGGCGGATCTCCTCGTGGACCGGGACCGACTCCCACCCCGAGGACCGCAGCTCGCCGAGCGTGGAGGGGAGGGTCGCGGGGGGGTCGGGGGGGATGGTGGCGCTCATGCGGCGAGCCTATGCCCGTGTGCGGCTGCGCTCGGCCGCGGGCTCCGGCCCGCCGGGCCGCCCGGCGGGCCACCCGAGACCCGGGCTTCTGGTGCGAAGCCACCCCGAGGTGGAAGGATGATGCACCGTCAGACCCCTGGCAGCGTCGCTCGGCCCCCCGGCCCGCGAGGACGGCCGGGGCCGGTGCGAAGTGGGAGGGTGGCCGCCGCGCGCCGATCGATGGGCAGGCGATCGATGAGAAGGAAGGCGGCGAGGGCGTGAGCAGCACACTGCAGGACCTGAAGCCCGTACCGGTCGAGCTCGGCGGCGTGCGGGGCGGGCCCGATGTCCGCACCCTGCGACGCGACCGCTGGTGGCGCAATCCCGCGGTCACCGTCGCCTTCCTCACCGTGATCGTGGTCTACGCCACGTGGGCCGTGTTCCAGAACGCCCACTACTACGTGGGCGCCGGGTCGCACCGGGACCTCATCTCGCCGCTCTACTCGCCGTGCATCGTCGGCAGCTGCGTGCCCGGCGCCGGCGGGAGCTTCACCCTCACGTGGTGGCGCATCTCGCCGGGCCTGCTGGCCCTGCTCATCCCGGGCGGGTTCCGGATGACCTGCTACTACTACCGCAAGGCCTACTACCGGGGCTTCTGGCAGTCCCCGCCGGCGTGCGGCGTCGCCGACGGCCACGCCCGGTACACCGGCGAGCGGCGCTTCCCGCTCGTGCTGCAGAACCTGCACCGCTACTTCTTCGTGCTGGCCCTGGTGTTCAACGTGATCCTGACGATCGACGCCGTCATGTCCTTCCGGCTGCCCGGCGACGGTGGCATCGGCATGAGCGTGGGCACCCTGGTGCTGTGCACCAACGCCGTCCTGCTGTGGCTGTACTCGGCGTCGTGCCATGCGTGTCGCCACCTGTGCGGCGGCCACGTGGACCAGTTCTCCAAGCACCCCGTGCGGTACCGGCTCTGGAAGCTCGTCACCCCCCTGAACGGGCGGCACATGCAGATCGCCTGGGCGAGCCTGGCGGTCGTGGCGCTGGCGGACCTCTACGTGCGCCTGGTGGCGAGCGGCGCGTTCCACGACCCCAAGATCTTCTGAGCGCCGGCGCGAAGGACACCCGAATGCCCGATCACGAGAACCACGACTACGACGTCGTCGTCGTCGGCGCCGGCGGTGCGGGCCTCCGGGCCGCCATCGAGGCGCGCGAGCTCGGCCAGCGCACGGCCCTGGTGTGCAAGTCGCTGCTCGGCAAGGCCCACACGGTCATGGCCGAAGGCGGCGCGGCGGCGGCCATGGGCAACGTCTGGCCCGAGGACAACTGGAAGGTCCACTTCCGCGACACCATGCGCGGCGGCAAGATGCTCAACAACTGGCGCATGGCGCAGCTCCACGCCCAGGAGGCGCCGGACCGGATCTACGAGCTCGAGCGCTGGGGGGCGCTGTTCGACCGCACCGGAGACGGTCGCATCCTGCAGCGGGACTTCGGTGGCCACCGCTACGCGCGCCTCGCCCACGTCGGGGACCGCACCGGCCTGGAGCTGATCAGAACACTGCAGCAGCGCGCCGTGACGCTCGGCATCGACGTGTTCATGGAGTGCAAGATCCTGCGCCTCCTGAAGGACGGCGACGGCACGGTGAGTGCGGCCGTCGGGTACTGGCGACCCACCGGCGAGATCGTCTCGTTCACCGCCAAGGCGTTCGTGCTGGCCACCGGGAGCATCGGCAAGTCGTGGCTCTACACCTCGAATTCCTGGGAGTCCACCGGCGACGGGCACGCCATGGCGGCGTGGGCGGGCGCCGACATGATCGACATGGAGTTCGTGCAGTTCCACCCCACCGGCATGGTCTGGCCGCTGTCAGTGCGGGGCATCCTCGTCACCGAGGGCGTGCGCGGCGACGGCGGCGTGCTGCGCAACACCGACGGCCGGCGCTTCATGTTCGACTACATCCCCGACATGTTCGCCGCCGAGACGGCCGACACCGAGGACGAGGCCGACCGCTGGTACGACGACCACACCAACAACCGCCGCCCGCCGGAGCTGCTGCCGCGTGACGAGGTCGCCCGGTCGATCAACTCCGAGGTGAAGGCGGGCCGGGGCGGCCCCCACGGCGGCGTGTTCCTGGACATCGCCACCCGCCGCAGCGCCGAGGACATCCGCCGGCGCCTCCCCTCGATGTATCACCAGTTCAAGGAGCTCGCCGGCGTCGACATCACCGCCCAGCCCATGGAAGTGGGCCCGACGTGCCACTACATGATGGGGGGCGTGCGCGTCGACGCCGACACCGAGCACTCCACGGTCCCAGGGCTCTTCGCCGCCGGCGAGGTGGCGGGCGGCATGCACGGCGCCAACCGCCTCGGGGGCAACTCGCTGTCGGACCTCCTCGTGTTCGGCCGGCGGGCGGGCATGGCCGCCGCCGAGTTCGCCCAGGGCCGCACGGGCTCGCCGACGGTGGACGCCGCCGAGGCGTCGGCGGTGGTCGCCGAGGCCGAGGCCCCCCTCGGGCGCGAAGGCGGGGAGAGCCCGTACGACGTCCACCAGTCGCTGCAAAAGACCATGCAGGACCTGGTGGGCATCATCCGGACCGAGCCCGAGCTCCGCCAGGCGCTCGACGCTCTCGACGTGCTGGAGGAGCGGGCCGGGAAGCTGTCGGTGTCGGGCGGCCGCGCCTACAACCCGGGGTGGAACCTCGCCACCGACCTGCCCTCCATGCTGACGGTGTCACGGCTCGTCACCTCGGGCGCGCTCGAGCGGCGCGAGAGCCGCGGCGGCCACACCCGCGAGGACTTCCCGGCCCCGGACGGCGAGCTCGGGCGGGTCAACCTGGTGCAGCGCATCGACGCCGACGCCCGGTACACGCTCACGCCCGAGCCGCTCGCCGACATGCCCGCCGAGCTGAAGCAGCTGTTCGAGGAGGAGCCCCACTGATGGCCGAGGTGACCATGCAGGTCTGGCGCGGCGACGACGGCGGCGGGCAGTTCGCCGAGTACGTCATGCCCGCCGTGGAGGGCGAGGTCGTCCTGGACGTGATCCACCGCATCCAGGCGGGCCCGGCGCCCGACCTCGCCTGCCGGTGGAACTGCAAGGCGGGCAAGTGCGGGTCGTGCTCGGCCGAGATCAACGGCCTGCCCAAGCTGATGTGCATGACCCGTATGGACCAGCTGCCCGAGGACGAGCCCGTGGTGGTGGCGCCCATGCGCACGTTCCCGGTCATCCGGGACCTCGTGACCGACGTGTCGTTCAACTACACGATGGCCCGGCAGGTGCCGCCGCTCAAGCCCCGGGCCCCGGAGCCCGACGGCACGTACCGGATGATGCAGATCGACATCGAGCGCGGGCAGGAGTTCCGCAAGTGCATCGAGTGCTTCATGTGCCAGGACGTGTGCCACGTCATCCGGGACCACGAGGACAACAAGGCCACCTACGCCGGGCCGCGGCTGTTCATCCGGTACATGGAGCTGGAGTCCCATCCCCTCGACACCGACGACCGGCGCGAGCTGCTGCGCCAGCGCATGGGCCTCGGCCTCTGCAACATCACCAAGTGCTGCACCGAGGTGTGCCCCGAGCACATCAAGATCACCGACAACGCCATCATCCCGCTGAAGGAGCGGGTCGTGGACGCGTCCTACGACCCGGTCGCCTGGCTCGGCCGCAAGATCCTCCGCCGCACGAAGCGCTCGGCGCTCGAGGCGGCGCTCGACGCACCCGCACAGCGCGAGCCGACACGCCTGGAGACCACGGCGCGCACCGGCAGCCTGGCGGCGTCGTCGACCCCCGCCCCCGTCCCCCCCCCGGTCGCCGACGGCAGCTCGGAGCGTGCCGTCGCCGGGGGAGACACCGGCACTGCCGTCTCCGACGGCGGCACCGGCCCCGGCACCTGAGCGCACCGGCGAGAGCTCGGCGTCCCCGGTGGTCCGGTTCCTCAGCCCGGAGTGGGTCGTCGCCTTCAACGAGGCCGTGGCCGGCGTCGAGGTGGCGCCCCCGGGTGACGACGCCGGCCTGGCGACGCGTGACGGTTCGTTCAGCATGGGCCAGGTCGTCACGGGGGGGCCCGGCGGTGAAGCCCGCACCACCCTCCGGGTGGGGGGCGGGCGGGTCGCCATGGAGGAGGGCGAGGCCGGCGACGCCGACGTCACCGTCCGGGTGGCGTGGGTCGACGCCGTGGCGCTGGCGGCCGGCGACCTCGTCCCGGGCGAGGCCATCGCCGCAGGTCGGGTGCGTGTCCGCGGGGACCTCTCGGTCCTGGCCGAGGCCCGGTCCGTGCTCCTCGCGCTCCAGCTGCACCTCGACGAATTGCGGAAGCGCACTGAGTACTGATTTCGCAATCGGAGTACAGTCGAACTCGAGGACGGCCCCGCGAGGGAGCCGGTGAGGGGAGGTTCCATGACCGTGCCCGGTGTGCTGGACGACCAGGCCCTCCGTCGCTACCGCGAGCTGCTCGACGCCGAGGACGCCGCATTCGACGAGCTGGAGCATGCCTACGAGGAGGGCGACCGCACCCACTTCGAGGCCGACCTGTCCGCCTGGCGCGAGTCCCTGGCACGGAAGCTGGCCTTCTTGCAGCGCCTGGGCATCGACGTCCCCCAGCCGTCGATCGCCCAGCCCGTCACGGTCTGATCCACCCCGGCGGCCTGCTGCCGCCCGGGGAGGGTGCTCAGCCCAGCAGGTCGCGCACCGCAGCGCGCTCGGACTCGAGTTCCTCGGTGGTCAGTGCGATCCGCCCCTGGGCGAAGTCGCTGTGCCCGAGCCCTTCCACCACGCCCCACGTCGAGCCGTCGGAGCGGATGGGGAACCCGAAGACGAGGCCCTCGGGGGTGGCGTACTGGCCGTTCGACACGACCGCCAGGGACACGCACTCCCCCGCCGGGGTGGGGTTCACGATGCTGCGCACGGAGTCGACCACGGCGTTGGCGGCCGACGCCGCCGACGAGGCCCCGCGGGCCTCGATGATCTTCGCCCCGCGCTGCTGGACCGTTGTGATGAACTCGCCCTGGAGCCACGCCGCGTCGTCGATGACGTCGGTGGCCGGCGTGCCGTCGATGCGGGCGTTCTCGAAGTCGGGGAACTGCGTCGAGGAGTGGTTGCCCCAGATCGCCATGCCCGTGACCGATGTCACCGGCACCCCCGCCTTGCGCGCCAGCAGGCTCTGCGCCCGGTTCTGGTCGAGGCGCGTCATGGCGAACCAGCGGTCGTCGGGCACCTCGGGCGCGTGCGCGCGGGCGATGAGGCAGTTGGTGTTGCACGGGTTCCCCACCACGAGGACGCGCACGTCGGAGGCGGCGTGGGCGGCGATGGCCTCGCCCTGGGGGCCGAAGATGCCGCCGTTGATGGTCAGGAGGTCGTTGCGCTCCATGCCCGCCTTGCGGGGGATCGACCCCACGAGCAGGGCCCACGACGTGCCGTCGAAGGCGGTCTTGGCGTCGGACGTGGGCTCGATGCCGGCGAGGAGGGGGAAGGCGCAGTCGTCGAGCTCCATGACCACGCCCTGGAGCGCGCCCAGGGCGGGCTCGATCTCGAGGAGGCGCAGCACCACGGGCTGGTCGGGGCCGAACATCTGGCCCGACGCGATGCGGAAGAGGAGCGAGTAGCCGATCTGCCCGGCGGCGCCGGTGACGGTGACGTGGACGGGAGTTCTCGACGGGGTCATGGGCCGAGGCTACCGGCGCCCGGCCGTGCCCGGCCAGGCCCGGAGAGGTCGCCGGCGCGGGCGCGTGGCGACGCCACGGCCGCTCGGACCGGGGTCAGAGGCGGTCGACGACGGCGGCCGCGAATTCCGAGCACTTGACCTCGGTGGCGCCCTGCATCAGGCGGGCGAAGTCGTACGTCACGATCTTGTCGGCGATGGTCGCCTCGAGGGCCCGCACGATGTCGGTGGCGGTGTCGGTCCAACCGAGGTGCTCGAACATGAGCACCCCCGAAAGGATCACCGATCCCGGGTTGACCTTGTCGAGCCCGGCGTACTTGGGCGCCGTGCCGTGCGTCGCCTCGAAGATCCCGTGCCCGGTCACGTAGTTGATGTTGCCCCCCGGCGCGATGCCGATGCCGCCGACCTGGGCGGCCAGCGCGTCCGACAGGTAGTCGCCGTTCAGGTTGGTCGTGGCGATCACGTCGAAGTCCTCGGGCCGGGTGAGCACCTGTTGGAGGGTGATGTCGGCGATGGCGTCCTTGACGAGGAGCTTGCCGCCCGGGTCCCCGCCGCAGTCGTCCCATCCCACGGCGACGTCGGAGAACTCGTCCCGGACGAGGTCGTAGCCCCAGTTCCGGAAGGCCCCCTCGGTGAACTTCTGGATGTTGCCCTTGTGCACGAGCGTCACCGACCGGCGGCCCGTGCGCAGGGCGTACTCGATGGCGGCGCGCACCAGGCGCTTGGAGCCCATCTCCGAGATCGGCTTGATCCCGATGCCCGAGTTGGGCCGGATCTCCCAGCCCAGCTCGTCGGCCAGGAAGGCGGCCAGGCGGTCGGCCTCGGGCGTGCCGGCCTGGACCTCGAGCCCGGCGTAGACGTCCTCGGTGTTCTCCCGGAAGATCACCATGTCGACCTTCTCGGGGTGGCGCACCGGGGACGGCACGCCGGTGAACCAGCGCACCGGGCGCAGGCACACGTAGAGGTCGAGGATCTGGCGCAGCGCCACGTTGAGGGACCGGATCCCCCCGCCGATGGGCGTCGTGAGAGGCCCCTTGATCCCGATGAGGTGGTCGCGGAACGCCGTCACCGTGTCGTCGGGGAGCCAGTCGCCGGTCTCCTTGAAGGCCTTCTCCCCCGCCAGGACCTCCTTCCAGGCGACGGACCGCCCGTGCTTGGCGGCGGCGGCGTCGAAGACCAGGCGCGACGCTGGCCAGATGTCGACGCCGGTGCCGTCGCCCTCGATGAAGGGGATGATGGGATCGTCGGGGACCTGAAGGGCGCCGTCGGGGCCCATGGTGATGCGCTGTGCCATTCCTGCGAGCCTACCGGGGGTGGTGTGCACCCCACGAAGGCGTGGACGTCTAGGCGTTCGCCGACAGCCCCAGCGCGGCGTAGATCTCGCGGGTCGCGCTCGACCGGTTGAGCGTGTAGAAGTGCAGGCCCGGCGCGCCCGCCGCCAGCAGCTTCTCGCACAGCTCGGTGGCCAGGCCCACGCCCGTGCGGCGCACCTCGGCGTCGCCGCCGCGGGCGTCCGCCTCCTCGAGGCGGGCCACGGCCCACGCCGGGACCGCCGCGCCCATCTGGGCCATGCGGGGCACCGAGCGCAGCGCCGTCACGGGCATGATGCCGGGCAGGACGGGCTTGTCCACGCCGCGCGCCGCGAGGTCGTCGACCAGGCCGACGTACTCCTCGGCTTCGAAGAAGAACTGCGTGACCGCGAAGTCGGCCAGCTGCAGCTTGGCGGCCAGCATGTCGCGGTCGCCGGCCATGTCCGGCGACGCCGGATGGCCGGCGGGGTGGGCGGCGACGCCGATCGAGAACCCGCCGATGGCCCGGGCGAGCTCGACGAGCTCGATGGCGTGGAGGAGCTCGCCGGGGCCCGCCGAGGGGTCGGTCGGGGGGTCGCCCCCGAGGGCCATCAGGTTCTCCACGCCCGCCTTGCGGAAGGAGACGAGGATCTCGGCCAGCTCGAGCCGGGTGTGGGCCACGCACACGAGGTGGGCCATCGGGGTCAGGGTGGTGGTCCGCAGCATGCCCGCCACCAGGTCGTGCGTGCGCTGGCGCGACTCGCGGCCCCCGCGGTAGGTCACCGACACGAACGACGGGGCCAGGGGCTCGAGCTCGCGCAGGGTGCGCACCAGGGTGGCCTGTTCCTCGTCGTTCTTCGGCGGGAAGAATTCGAAGGAGTAGGTGCGACCGGCGGCGAGCAGGTCCGAGATCAGGGCCATGACCAGGGAATCCTACCGGAGCACCTCGTGATCGACCCCGGACGAGGGGAATTCCCCGTCCTCGGGACCATCGCCCCTGCCGGGGAGGGGTGGGACCCGGCAGGATGACCAGGAGGGAGCCGAATGAAGGAGGACCGGGTGGGCGAGGGCAGCGACGAGCGCGGGCGGCGGGTGGTCGTGGGCGTGGACCGGTCCTCGGCCGCCCGGGCCGCTCTGGCCGTGGCGGTGGAGGAGGCCCGGTTGCGCCATGCCACCGTGCACTGCGTCCACGCCTGGCAGTTCCCCGCCGAGGCCGCCCTGAGCACGACCTCGGGAACGCCCGTGCCCGCCGCCGAGATGAAGCAATGGGCGGAGGAGGTGCTCGACGACGCGCTGACGGCGGTCGGCGTGGGTGACGACGTCCCGGTGGTCCGCGACGTGCGCATCGGGCCGGCGGCCGCTGTCCTCGGCGAGGCCAGCAAGGGCGCCGAGCTCCTCGTGGTGGGCACCCGGGGCCACAACCGGCTCACGGGACTGTTCCTGGGCTCGGTGAGCCAGTACCTGGTGGTCCACGCCCCCTGCCCGGTGCTCGTCGTCCACGGCCCGCGGTCGGCGACGGACGAAGCCGCGGCGACCGGCCCGGCCGGCGCACCGGGCGCACCGGGCGCACCGGGCGGCGCCGTCACGCCGGGGCCGCGGGGAGTGCTCGAGCCGATCCCCGAGGAGGAGTGCCTGGCCCTGCTGGCCGGCCAGGAGGTCGGTCGGCTCGTCGTCGTGCGCCAGGGCGTGCCGCTGGTGTTCCCCGTCAACTACACCCTCGACGGCCGGACGTTGGCGGCCCGGACCGACCCCGGCACCAAGCTCGACTGGGCCACGCTGGGTCACGTGGCCGTGGAGGTCGACGTCATCGACCCGGCCAGCCATGCGGGGTGGAGCGTGGTCGTCCGGGGCATCGGGCGCGACATCACCGACGGGGTCGACGAGTGGTCCGGGCGGGTGCGGGCCCGGGACCTCGAGCCGTGGGCCGACGGGGAGAAGGAGCACTGGATTGCGGTGGCCTCGCCCGAGATCTCCGGCCGCCGGATCCGCCCGGAGGCGTCGGCGCCCGGCGCGCCGCGCGGCGGCTAGCGCCGAACGGGCGGCGGCTAGCGCCGAACGGGCGGCGGCTGGCGCCGAACGGGCGACGGCCCGCGGCAGGCCAGGCCCATCATGGCCGGGCGGCGCGCTCGGCGGCGCGCACGGCGTTGCGCAGGAGCATGGCCCGGGTCATGGGCCCCACGCCGCCGATGCGGGGGGTGATCCACCCCGCCACCTCGGCGACGGACTCGTCGACGTCGGAGAGCAGGCGGCGCCCCTCCCACGAGGTGCCCGCCCCCACCACGGCCGCACCGGGCTTGACCATGTCGGGCGTGACCAGTCCGGCCGACCCCGCCGCCGCCACCACGACGTCGCCGCGCCGCACGTGCGGGGCGATGTCGGGCACGCCGGTGTGCACCACCGTGACCGCGGCGTTGCACCCCGGGCGTTTCAGGGCGAGGAGCAGCGCCAGCGGGCGGCCGATGGTGATGCCGCGCCCGATGACCACCACGTGGCGCCCCTCCACCGGCACGTCGTAGGCGTGGAGGAGCTCGAGGATGCCCGCCGGCGTGCACGGCAGCGGTCCCGGCGCGCCCATGACGAGCCGGCCGAGGTTCACCGGGTGCAGGCCGTCGACGTCCTTGGCGTCGTCCACGGCCAGCAGGGCGGCCTCCTCGTCGAGCCCGGCCGGCAGCGGCAGCTGCACGAGGTAGGCGTGGACGGCGGGATCGGCGTTGAAGCCGGCGATCACCGCCTCGAGCTCGGCCTGGCCGGCGTCGGCGGGGAGCTGCGCGTGCACGGAGGCGATGCCCACCTCCTTGCAGTCGGCGTGCTTGAGCGCCACGTAGCGGGCGCTGGCGGGGTCGTCGCCGACGAGGATGGTGCCGAGTCCCGGCCGCACGCCCCCGGCTCGGAGCGCCGCCACGCGCTCGGTGATCTCGGCCCGGATGCGTGCCGCCAGAGCCTCCCCGTCGAGGACCGTGGCCGTCACGGCGGCGCCCTCAGTGCCGGAAGTGGCGCTCACCGGTGAGCACCATGGCGATGCCGTGCTCGTCGGCCGCGGCCACCACCTCGCCGTCGCGGACGGACCCGCCCGGCTGCACCACGGCGGCCACGCCCGCGGCCGCCAGGACGTCGAGGCCGTCGCGGAACGGGAAGAAGGCGTCGCTGGCCGCCGCCCCGCCCCGGGCCCGGCCGGCGGCCTTGCCCACGGCGATCTGGGCCGCCTCGACACGGCTCTGCTGCCCGGCCCCCACCCCGAGCGCCTGCCCGTGGGCGGCTACCACGATGGCGTTCGACGACGTCCGGGCGCACACCCGCCACGCCAGCTCGATGTCGCGCCACTGGTCGTCGGTCGGAGCCGCCTTGGTGGGCACCTGCCAGTCGGAGCGGCCCGCCAGGAGGCGGTCGGCGTCCTGGACGAGGAAGCCCCCGCCGAGGCTGCGCAGCTCGAGGCCGCCGGCGGTGTGCGGGGGCGCCTCGAGCAGCCGGGTGGCCTTGCGCCGGGCCACCAGCGCCTCGACGGCACCCGGGTCGAACGCCGGGGCCACGATCACGTCGGCCTGGGGGCCCTCGGCCACGACGTGCGCCACCTCGGCCGTGCACGGGCCCCCCAGGGCCACCACGCCGCCGAAGGCTGACACCGGGTCGCACGCCAGGGCGAGCCGGTAGGCCTCGGCCAGCGTGGGGGCGACGGCCGCCCCGCAGGGGTTGGCGTGCTTGATGATCGCCACCGCCGCCGGTGCGCCCGCCCCCAGCTCGCCCACGAGGCGCCAGGCCGCGTCGGCGTCGAAGAGGTTCAGGTACGACAGCGCCGTGCCGCCGTGCTGGACGACCCCGTCCCACCACGTCGGGCGGCCCTGCACCCGGTAGCGGGCGCCGCGCTGGTGGGGGTTCTCGCCGTAGCGCAGCTCCCCGGCCCGTTCGAGCGCCAGGTGCAGCGTGGGCGGCAGCAGCTCGGCCTCGCCGCCGGGACCGCCGGCGTCGAACCACTCGACGATGGCGGCGTCGTAGGCGGCCGTGTGGGCGAAGCCGGCACGGGCCAGCCGCCTGCGGGTGTCGGCCGACAGCGAGCCGGCGGCCCGCAGCTCCTCGAGCACGACCGGGTAGTCGGCCGGGTCGACGACGACGCCCACGTGGGCGTGGTTCTTGGCCGCGGCCCGGACCATGGTGGGCCCGCCCACGTCGATCAGCCCGATCGACGGGTCGGAGGAGAACGGGTAGAGGTTGCACACGACCAGGTCGATGGGGTCGATCTGCTGCGCGGCCAGGTCGGCGAGGTGGGCGGGGTCGGACCGGTCGGCGAGGATGCCCCCGTGCACCTTGGGGTGCAGGGTCTTGACCCGGCCGCCGAGCATCTCGGGGGCACCGGTGTAGGCCGCCACCTCGACGTGGGCGATCCCGGCGTCGCCCAGGGCGGCGGCCGTCTTCCCGCTGGCGACGAGCTCCCACCCGAGGTCGGCGAGGCCCTGGGCCAGCTCGACGAGGCCGGTCTTGTCGTACACCGACAGCAGCGCCCTCACCGGCGGCCGTCCCTGTCCACGAGGTCCACGCTCCGACATTAGAGGCCGCGGCGGCAGCCGGTTGCCGCTCACGATCCCCGGGCCGGCACCGCGCGCCGAGCCCGGCGGGAGGTGGAAGGCAGATGCGGCTGCGGCTGCGGCTGCGGCTGCGGCTGCGGCTGCGCTACGGGAGCGCGGACCGCTGGGCGCGCGTCAGGGACGCGATGTAGTCCTTGACGACGCGCGGGTAGAGCTGTCGCTCGGATTGCTTGATCCGCTCGTGCAGGGTCTCGACCGTGTCTCCCGGCAGGACGGGCACCTCCTGCTGGGCCAGGGTCCGCCCGGCGTCGACCTCGACGGTGGCGAGGTGCACCGTGCACCCGGTGACGACGGCCCCGGCGGCGAGCGCCTCTTCCACCGCGTGCCACCCGGGGAATGCCGGCAGCAGGGCGGGGTGGGTGTTGAGGATCCGGTCCGGGAACGCCTCGTGGACAGGCGCGTCGAGCACCGTGCCGAAGCCGGCCATGGCCACGAGGTCGATACCGTGGGCCTCGAGGACCTCGGTGACCCGCCGCGTGAAGGCGAGGCGGTCGAAGGCCGCGCCGTACCCGCCGAACGACCGGCGGTCCACCACCTCGGCGTCGATGCCGGCGGCGGTGGCGATCTCCACGGCGCGACAGGGCCGGTCCGCCAGGACCAGCACCACCGGGACGCGGTCGGCGAGCATCGCCTCGAGGATGCTCCCGGTCCCGGACACGAGCACCGCGACGCGCACGGCGGTCACGCTACCAGCGGCGCCTGCGACCACCCACGGCGATCAACCGACGATCAGCCGACGATCAGCCGACGATCAGCCGAGGCTCTTGACGATCTCCACCATGCGCTCGCCGGCCTCGGTCGGGTTGAGCGCCACCGTGGCGCCGGCCTCCTCGAGCGCCGCCATCTTGGCCTGCGCGGTTCCCTGCGAGCCCGAGATGATGGCTCCGGCGTGGCCCATCTTGCGTCCCGGCGGCGCGGTGACCCCGGCGACGTAGCAGACGACGGGCTTGGACATCGACTCCTTGATGAAGGCCGCCGCCTCCTCCTCCGCCGAGCCGCCGATCTCCCCGATCATCATCACGGCACGGGTGTCGGGGTCGGCCTCGAAGGCCGACAGGCAGTCGATGAAGCTGGTGCCGGGCACGGGATCGCCGCCGATGCCGACACACGTGGTCTGCCCCACCTTCTGCTGGGACAGCTCGTGCAAGGCCTGGTAGGTGAGCGTCCCCGACCGGCTCACGATTCCGACCGGTCCGCCGGGCAGGGCGATGTCCCCGGAGGTGATGCCGATGTTGCACTTCCCCGGCGAGATCACGCCCGGGCAGTTCGGGCCGAGCAGCCTCGTGCCGGGGAAGTCTCGCCTCAGCGTGTTGAAGAACAGGGCCTCGTCCTGGGCGGGGATGCCCTCGGTGATGCACACGATGAAGCCGATGCCCGCGGCGGCGGCGTCGAGGATGGCCGCGGGGGCGCCCTTCGGCGGCACGACGACGAACGACGCGTCGGCGCCCGTGGCCGCCACGGCCTCGGCGACGGTGTCGAAGACGGGGATGCCGTCCACGTCGGTCCCGCCCTTGCCCGGGGTGACCCCGGCGACGACCCTGGTCCCGTAGTCGCGGTTGCGCAGGCCGTGGAACCGGCCCTGACTGCCGGTCAGGCCCTGCACCACCACCTTGGTGTTCTCGTCGACGAAGATGCTCACCGGTCTCCTCCTGCCAACGCGACGGCCCGGCGCGCCGCGCCGAGCATGGTTTCGTCCACGACCAGGCGGTCCGACACGTGCCCGGCGAGGATCTCGTGGCCCAGCTCGGCATTGGTGCCGTCGAGGCGCAGCACGATGGGCGAGCGCAGGTCGACGCGGCCGAGCGCCTCCACGATGCCGTTGGCCACCTCGTCGCACCGGGTGATGCCGCCGAAGATGTTCACGAAGATCGACCGGACGGCATCGTCGGTGTTGATCACCTCGAGGGCCGCCGCCATGACATCGGCGTTGGCGCCACCGCCGATGTCGAGGAAGTTGGCGGCGCTGCCGCCCACCTGGTTCACGACGTCCAGCGTGCTCATCGCCAGCCCGGCGCCGTTGGCGATGATGCCCACGGACCCCGACAGGCCGATGTAGTTGAGGCCCTTCTCCTTGGCGAGCAGCTCGCGCTCGTCGAACGTCTCGGTCCCGGCGAACTCGTCCCACTCGGGATGCCGGAAGGCGGCGTTGTCGTCGAGGGTGACCTTGGCGTCGAGGGCGTGGACCCGGCCGTCGGTGGTGAGGATCAGCGGGTTGATCTCGGCCAGGTCGCAGTCGCCGTCGACGTAGCACCGGTAGAGGTTGCCGAGCAGCTCGGCGGCCTGGGCCCGGGCCTCGGGGTGCAGGCCCGCCTCCTCCACGAGCCGCGCCGCCGCCGCCGCCGGCAGCCCGTCGACGGGGTCCACGTGCAGCCGGGCAATGGCGCCGGGGTCGGTGGCGGCCACCTCCTCGATGTCCACGCCGCCCTTGGCCGACACCATGCACAGGTGGAGCTTGGCGGCGCGGTCGAGCGTGAAGCTGGCGTAGTACTCGTGGGAGATGTCCGACGCGTGCTCGACCCACAGCCGGTGCACGACGTGGCCGCGGATGTCGAGGCCGAGAATGGCCGCCGCGTGGGTGCGCACCTCGTCGGCGTCGGCGGCCAGCTTGATCCCGCCGGCTTTGCCACGCCCGCCCACCTTCACCTGTGCCTTCACCACGACGGGGTAGCCGGCGAGCTCGGCCTGCGCCACCGCCTCGTCCACGGTGTCGGCCACGCCACCGGGCGACGTGGGGATGCCGTAGCGGGCGAAGTACTGCTTGCCCTGGTACTCGTAGAGATCCACCGAAGCTCCTTCTCTCCTCCGACCTCAGGTCGGCCCTGTCCCCGACAACCGGTCGGTTTCTGCGCCGGCTCCACACCGGCGTCTCCTCACGGCACCGCGCTCCCGCGGCCGCCGTGGCGTGGGCGGCACCGATCCGACCGAGGCGGGCCCGTGCCTCCGACGGCGCCCGCCTGGCGCCGCCCACACCCGTGTCGCAGGTGGGACGGCGGGGCCCGGTGCGAGGCCTCAGCCCCCGGCGGTGGCCTCCTCCCGCCGGTCGAGGGTGTCGCCCAGCCAGTGCACCATGGTGTCGAGCGACGCCCCCGGCGTGAACACCTCGGCCACACCCATCTCCTTGAGCGTCGGGATGTCGCCGTCGGGGATGATCCCCCCCACGATGACGAGCACGTCGTCGAGGCCGTTGGCCCGCAGGCCCTCGAGCACCCGGGGCACCAGGGTCAGGTGCGCGCCCGACAGCAGCGACAGGCCGACGGCGTCGGCGTCCTCCTGGATCACGGCCTGGACCACCTGCTCGGGGGTCTGGTGCAGCCCGGTGTAGATCACCTCGAACCCGGCGTCACGCAGGGCGCGGGCGATGACCTTGGCACCTCGGTCGTGGCCGTCGAGGCCCGGCTTGGCCACGACGACCCGGTAAGGACGCTTCATCGGCCACCGAGTGTAGGCACCTTCCCCTGACGGGGCGCCAGACGGCGTCGCCCATGCCGTTCCGGCAGGCACGGACGGCGGGGGTGCGTGGTAGCGTCGAGTCTCTGACAACGGTCGGTGGCGACCCGCTCGCCCTCGGTCCGGCGTCCCCGGGAACCATGGTCCGCGCCGTCACCACCCAGGAGGAAGCGCAGCCCGAGCCGTCCGGCCCCGGGGCGTCGCCCTCCGTGCGATGGTCGGCCGTCGTGCGCGAGGCCCGCCCCCGCCAATGGGTCAAGAACGTCCTCGTCTTCGCCGCTCCCGGCGCCGCCGGCGTCCTCACCCACGGGTCCCCCGCCCTGCACGCCCTGGCCGCCTTCGGCGTGTTCTGCCTGGCCGCCTCGGGCACCTACTTCCTGAACGACACCATCGACGCCCAGGCCGATCGGCACCACCCGGTCAAGCGCCTCCGGCCGGTGGCCGCCGGCGAGGTGGCCGTCCCGGTGGCCGTGGCCGTCGGCGTGGTCCTCCTGGGGGCGGCGATCGGCCTCGCATGGTGGCTGGCCGGGAGCCACCTCGCCCTCGTGGTGGCCGTCTACGCGGCCGTGTCCACCGCGTACTCGCTGCGCCTGAAGCACGAGCCCGTGGTGGACCTGGCGTGCGTGTCTTCCGGCTTCGTGCTCCGGGCCATCGCCGGGGGCATCGCCACCGGCGTCCCCCTGTCGAACTGGTTCGTCATCGTGTCCTCGTTCGGGTCGCTGCTGGTCGTGGCGGGCAAGCGCAGCGCCGAGCACACCGACCTCGGCGACCTGCGCGGCGCGCACCGCCCCGCCCTCAACGCCTACCCCGCCGCCTTCCTGCGGTCGGTGCGCCTCCTGTCGGCGTCGGTGACCGTCGCCGCCTACTGCCTCTGGGCCTTCGAGCGCTCCGCGCAAGCCGGTCGCGGCCATCACCCGATCTGGTTCGAGCTGTCGATCGTCCCCTTCGTCCTGGCCATCTTGCACGTGGAGCTGCGCTTCGAACGGGGCCTCGGGGGGGCGCCCGAGGAGCTCGCCCTCCACGACCGGATGCTCCAGGTGCTCGCCGTGGCGTGGGTGGCCCTGTTCGCCGTCGGCATCTACACGTGAGCGAACGCCTCCCGGCACCGACCGGCGTCCCGACCACCCGGCGCCAGCTCACCGGCTGGGGCCGCACCGCGCCCAGCTCGTGCGACGTGGCCCGGGTGCGGTCGGGCGAGGACGTGGACCGCATCCTGGCAACGGCCGCCGGCAGCGGCCGCGCCGTCGTGGCGCGCGGCCTGGCCCGCTCCTACGGCGACGCCGCCCAGTGCGCCGGGGGCGTGGTGGTGGACACCACCGCGCTCGACGGCGTGCTCGCCGCCGACCTCGACGCCGGCTGGGTCCGGGTGGGCGCGGGAGCGAGCCTCGACGGCCTCATGCGCTCCCTCGTGCCCCGGGGCTGGTTCGTGCCGGTCACCCCGGGGACACGGTTCGTGACCGTCGGCGGCGCCATCGCGGCCGACATCCACGGCAAGAACCACCATCGCGACGGCTCGTTCTGCTCGCACGTGACGCGCCTGTCGCTCGCCACGCCCACCGGCCGCGTCGAGGTCTCCCCCGACTCCGATCCCGACCTCTTCTGGGCGACGGCCGGCGGCATGGGCCTCACCGGTGTGGTCGTGGAGGCGACGCTCCGGCTCATCGCGGTCGAGACGTCGCGCATGCTCGTCGATACCGAGCGGGCGCACGACCTCGACGACTGCATGGACCGCATGGCGGCCCGCGACGACGAGTACCGCTACTCGGTGGCCTGGATCGACTGCCTGGCACGCGGGCGGTCGCTCGGGCGGGCCGTGCTCACCCGCGCCGACCACGCCCGGCGCGACGACCTGTCGGCGCGATGCCGACAAGACCCCCTGCACTTCGACCCGGCGGTGCGCGCCCAGGTGCCCCTGACCCCGCCGTCGGGCCTCCTCAACCCGTTGACCGTGGCCGCGTTCAACGAGATGTGGTTCCGCAAGGCCCCGCGCCGGCGCATCGGCCACGTCGAGACGCTCGCCGGCTACTTCCACCCCCTCGACGGTGTGGGCGACTGGAACCGCCTGTACGGGCCCCGGGGCTTCCTGCAGTACCAGTTCGTCGTCCCCTTCGGTGCCGAGGACGCCCTGCGCGACGTCCTCGGCCGGCTGAGCGAGCGGCGGGTGGCCTCGTTCCTGGCCGTCCTGAAGAAGTTCGGCCCGGCCGACCCGGGCCCGCTGTCGTTCCCCGCCGAGGGGTGGACCCTGGCCCTCGACCTCCCGGTCGGGCCGGCGGGCCTCGGCGCGCTGCTCGACGGCCTCGACGACACCGTGGCCGCCGCGGGCGGCCGCGTCTACCTGGCGAAGGACTCCCGCCTGCGCCCCGACCTGCTCGAGGCGATGTACCCGCGCCTGGCGGCGTGGCGCGCCGTGCGCGACCGCGTCGACCCCACGGGTGTGCTCGTGTCGGACCTCGCCCGGCGCCTCGGGGTGGTCCGGCCGCCGTCGGCGGCACCGGCGCGTACCGCCACCGGCCGGGCGCGCGCCCCGCGGCGGCCGAAACAGAACGCTGTGCGGTGAGCACGGGTGGCGCGGTGGGCACGGGTGGCGCGGTGGGCACGGGTGACGCGGTGAGCACGCCAGGTGCGATGGGCGTGACGGACGTGACGGACGCGGCCGGTGCGATCGCGGCGGCGACCACCACGGACGCCGGCCCGGACGGGCCCGGGGAGGAGCGACGGTGAACGACGCCATGGGGATGCCCCAGACCGCGGTGGTGGTGGGCGGCACGTCGGACATCGCCCGCGCCGTGCTCCGGGCGCTGGTGGCCCGGCGCCTGCGCCGCATCGTGCTCGCCGGCCGCGACGAGGTGGCGCTGGCGGCGGCGGCCAAGGAGCTGCAGGCCCTCGGGGCGGACGAGGTCGATACCACCGTGCTCGACGTCACCGACGTGCCCGCGGCGGCGGCGCTCGCCCGTGACAGCGCGGCCCGGCTGGGCCAGGTCGACCTGGTGCTGGTGGCCGCGGGCGTGCTCGGGGACCAGGCGGTCGACGAGGTGGACCCCGAGGCCGCGGCGCGCGTCCTCACCGTCAACTGCACCGGCCCGGCGGCGGCCATGACCGCGTTCGCCGGGGTGCTGCGCCACCAGGGGCACGGCCGCATGGTGGTGCTGTCGTCGGTGGCGGGCGTGCGCGTGCGCCGCGCCAACTACGTGTACGGGGCGTCCAAGGCGGGGCTCGACGCCTTCGCCCAGGGCATGGCGGAGGCGCTGCGGGGGACCGGCGCCTCGCTCATGATCGTGCGCCCCGGGTGGGTGGCGACGCGCATGACCGCCGGGCGCGACCCGGCGCCGTTCGCCACCACCCCTGACGCCGTCGCGGCCGACGTCGTGTCCGGCATGGAGCGCTCCGCCGCGGTGGTGTGGTCGCCCGCACCCCTGCGCCTGGTCTTCGGCGCCCTGCGCCTGGCGCCCGGCGCGCTGTGGCGGCGGATGCCGGGCTGACCGGGCCCGCCGTCAGGGCCGGCGGCGGGCACTGATGTTGAGCCGCAGATAGTCGATGACGGGCTCGGGCATGGCCGCTGCCACGGCGGCGAGGAAGCGGGACCGCTCCTCCGCCGCCATGTCCGCCACGTGGGCCCGGAGGCACACCGTCTCCAGGTAGGCCTCGAGCTCCTCGCCGCGCTCGAGGGTCGTGGGCTCGGGATGCGTCCACACCTCGATGTCCACGAAGCCGGCCCGCCCGAGCCGCCGGCGCGTCTGCTCCGGAGTGGCGTAGACCCACGTGCCGGCCCGCTCCACGCCCGTCGACCGGACCGCGGCCATCAGGCGCTCGATGTTGCCGGCCGCCCCGCACTGGGCCACGAGCGGGGCGCCCGGGCACATCACGGCCGCCAGGTTGGCGAACAGCCGGTCGTGGTCGAGCACCCAGTGGAACGTGGCGGTCGACAACACGGCGTCGACCGGCGCCCGACCGCCGAGCGAGGCGGGTGTCAGGGCCAGAAGGTCGGCTTCCACGAAGGTGACGCGGCCTGCGTGGCGATGGAGGCGCCGGCGGGCCTCTACCAGCATGGAGGGCGAGGCGTCGAGGGCGACGACGTGGCCCGTGCCGAGCCGCTCGAGGAGCATCTCGGTGACGCGCCCGCTGCCGCACCCGGCGTCGAGGACCGTCTCGTCGCCGCGCAGGTCCAGGCGGCCGAGGACCTCGGCGCCCCAGCGTGTCATGGGGTCCGAGATCCGGTCGTAGGTGGCGCCGTCCCAGTCGCGCGGGTTCTGCGTCACGAGCGCGCCGACATGGTGATGAAGTCGCGGTCCCACGCCCCGAAGTACCGGCTCGGCCCGCCGCTCATCTGCGGCAGGAGCGTGGCCCCGTTGCCCGGCGCCGCCAGCGTGTCCGGCGGCACCGGGTCGTAGGTCGCCAAGTTGACCCACGACGTGTTGATGTCGAGCTCCATGGCACGCACCGCTCCCGCCCGGGCCAGCACGGCGGCCAGGGTGGTGATGTTGAGGCCGGGGCCGCCCGCGTAGACGAGGGCGCCGTCGGCCGTGACCCCCACGCCCGAGCGCCACACGTAGACGGCGTTGCCCAGCGTGAAGCCCCACTTGGTGGTGTCGTTGGCGTTGAGGCCGGGCACGGGATGCCCGCCGTCGACCAGCAGGTCCAGGTTCTGGCGCACGGCGGTCACCCCGGTGGTCGAGGAGATGTCGCGCCCCCACTGGCCCACGGTGGCCGTCCCGTTGTCGTCGATCACGAACGACGCCGCCCCGGTGACCAGTGGCGCCACGGTCCTGCCCTCGGCGTAATAGCCGCCCTGGGCGTCTTTGAGCCGGAACCCCGAGTTGAACGCGGCCACCAGGTTCGACGCCGCGCCGGGCGGGACGGGGGCGGTGGTGTGCCACGGCCCGTCGCCGGGGACGTAGGACCCGGAGTACAGCGTGGCGCGCAGCAGCGTGGTGTCCATCCACGCCACCCCCACGACCAGGCTGGTGTGCACGGGGTCGGGGCGCATGAACGCCTCGTACACCGCGGGCAGGCCGTGGACGAGGCGCCCGGCCGGGTGCCACTGGCCCTCCCCCGCCACCGGAGGGTCGGTGAAGGGCTGGATCGGTGCCGGCACGGGCAGATGAGGCACGCTTCGCGCGCCCGGGCTCGACCCCGGGCCGGCCCGGGAGGGGGCGGGGATCGCCCCCTTGGGCGGCGCCCCACCCTTCGGCGGCTGGTGGTGCGAGTACCAGACGTCCTCGACCCAGCGCACCATCCCGTCGCCCCCGTGGTCACGCACCCACTCCACGAACCGGGTCCCGACGGTGGGACCGATGGCGGGGTCCGCCAGGGCCGAGCCGAGCGACCACCACACCGGGGTCAGCGCCACCACGACGACGGCAACCGTCGAGAGCACCGGATGGCGGCCGAGCCACGTGCGCCGGGCGGCGCGCCGGTCGTGCCGGGCGCGCCGGCGGGCGGCCACCCGGGCCCGGTGCCGTCGCCACCGCCCCGGCCCGGCGGATCGAGCGACGCCCCGGCCCGGCGGCGCCGGCGCTGTCGGGCCCGGGCCGCTCACGCGCTCCGTTCTACCCGGGACCGCATCCCGGGCGCGCCGCACGACGCGCTCGACACGACGGTCGCCGCCTCCGCCGCCGCCGCCCGGGTCGGGTTCCGGGGCGTGCTCACCGTGCCGGCCCGGACCCGTTACGCCACTCGGCCATCTTCGGGAGCCGGCTCGTGCGGCCGCCGGAGCCCGTGCGGCCGCCGGAGCCCGTGCGGCCGGTCGTGCCCGCCCGGACGGTCGCGCGCCGGGGCGGGGCGGGGGTGGTGCGCCGCGGTGGTGGCGACCCGGAGCCGGGGTCGTCGCCGTCGGCCCACGGGTCGGGGTGGTGCCAGTCCTGGGCCCAGTCGTCGGCGCCGGCAGGGGCCGAGTGCGCGCCCCCGGGGTCGTCGTCGGCCGGCTCGTCGACCCCCTCCCAGTCCTCGGCCCGGCCGAGCCCGAGCCCGGCGCGCCGGCGCGACCAGGTCGGCGCCCGCAGGGGGTCGGGGCGCGTCGTCCACGACGACCCCACGTCGCGCACCAGCTCCGGGGGGAGCTCGGACAGGAAGCGGCTCGGGATGGCGTGGCTCGTCGACCCCCACAGGGTGCGGCTCCACGCGTGGGTCAGGTACAGCTGCCGGCGCGCCCGGGTGATGCCCACGTAGCAGAGGCGGCGCTCCTCCTCGAGTTGCATGGGGTCGTCGAGGGCGCGCAGATGGGGGAACACGCCGTCTTCGAGGCCCACCAGGAACACCGCCGGGAACTCGAGCCCCTTGGCCGTGTGCAGCGTCATGAGCGACACCCGGCGGTCGCCGGCGTCGAGCTCGTCGGCGTCGGACACGAGGGCCACCGACTCCAGGAACTCGTCGAGGCCGTCGTACTCGGTGGCGGCGCCGGCGAGCTCGGCGATGTTCTCCAGCCGGCCGTGGGCCTCGAGCGTGTCCTGCGCCTCGAGGGCGCCCCGGTAGCCGGTGCGCGCCGCCACGGTCTCGATCAGCGTCCCCGGCCCGGCGCCGCTGTCGAGCATCCGGCGCAGCTCGTCGAGCAGGGCGCCGAGCTCGGCGGCGCCCTTGACCGCCTTACCCGTGACGCCGGCCTCGGGGGCGTGCTCGAGGGCCTCGGCGAAGGACAGCCCGTGGTCGCGCGCCCAGCGCGCCAGGCGGTCGACCGAGGCGTCGCCCACCCCGCGGCGCGGGACGTTCACGATGCGCCGGGCCGACACCTCGTCCGAGGGGTTGGCCAGCAGCCGGAGGTAGGCGAGGATGTCCTTCACCTCGCGCCGGTCGTAGAAGCGCGTGCCGCCGACGACCTTGTAGGAGATGGCCGCCCGGACGAGCTCCTCCTCCAGGGCGCGGCTCTGCGCGTTCGTGCGGTAGAAGACGGCCACGTCGCCGTAGTCGAGCGCCTCGAACTCGTGGAGCCGGCCGATCTCGGTCGCCACCCAGGCGGCCTCGTCGTACTCGTCCTCGGCGCGGTAGCGGATGATCGGCTCCCCGGCGCCGCCCTCGGTCCACAGCTCCTTGGGCACGCGGGTGACGTTGTTGGCGATCACGGCGTTGGCGGCGTCGAGGATGGTCTTGGTCGACCGGTAGTTCTGCTCGAGCGGGATCACCGCGGCGTCGGGGAAGGCCTCCTCGAACTCCACGATGTTGCGGATGTCGGCGCCGCGCCAGCCGAAGATGGACTGGTCGCTGTCGCCCACCACGCACACGCTGTGGTGCTCGGCGGCGAGCAGGAGCACGATCTCGTTCTGGGCGCGGTTGGTGTCCTGGAACTCGTCGACCAGCACGTGCGTGAACCGCCTGCGGTAGCCGTCGAGGACGTCGGGCGCGACCCGGAAGAGCTTGACCGTGAGCAGCAGCAGGTCGTCGAAGTCCATGGCCGACGCGGCGCGCAGCCGCTGCTCGTACTCCTGGTACACCTCCGCGATGCGCCGCTCGAACACCGAGCGGGCCCCGTCGACAGTGGTGGCGGCGTCGGCCAGCTCGGCCTTGGCCGCCGAGATGGCGGCCTGCACGGACCGGGCCGGGAGTTTCTTGGCGTCGATGTTCAGGTCGCGCAGGATGTGCTCGACCAGGCGGCGCGAGTCGGCGTCGTCGTAGATCGTGAAGGACTTCCGGTAGCCGAGGCGGTCGGCATGCGCCCGCAGGATGCGCACGCAGGCGGCGTGGAACGTCGACACCCACATGCGCGCGCCCACGGGGCCGATCAGGCCGACAAGCCGCTCGCGCATCTCGTCGGCGGCCTTGTTGGTGAACGTGATGGCGAGGATCTCCCACGGCGTGGCGTCGCCCGTGGCGATGAGGTGGGCCACCCGGTGCGTGAGGACGCGGGTCTTCCCCGAGCCCGCCCCGGCCACCACCAGCAGCGGGGTGCCGCGGTGCGCCACGGCCCGGCGCTGGGGGTCGTTGAGGCCCTGGAGGAGCGCATCGGGGGTGGGCAGGGTGTCGGTCCAGCGCGGCCGGCGTGCCGGGTTGGCGGGCTCCTCCTCGCCGCCGGGGACGGGCGCACCGAGGCCCTCGAACTCGTCCACGCCGTCGAAGGAGCCGAGTCCGCCGAGGTGCGGCAGGGGGGTGCCGGCCACCTTCACTCCCATTCGATGGTGCCGGGGGGCTTCGACGTGATGTCGAGGGCCACCCGGTTGACGCCGGCCACCTCGTTGATGATGCGCGACGACAGGCGCTCGAGCAGCTCGTACGGCAGCCGCGCCCAGTCGGCGGTCATGGCGTCGTCGGAGGTGACGGCGCGGATCACGATCGGGTAGGCGTAGGTGCGCCCGTCGCCCATGACGCCGACCGTGCGCACCGCGGGGAGCACGGCGAAGCTCTGCCACAGCTGGCGGTACAGCCCGGCGCGGCGCACCTCCTCGATGACGATGGCGTCGGCGCCGCGCAGGATCTCGGCGCGCTCGGGCGTCACCTCGCCGATGATGCGCACGGCCAGGCCCGGCCCGGGGAACGGCTGGCGCCACACGATCTCCTCGGGCAGGCCCAGCTCCTCGCCGACGGCGCGTACCTCGTCCTTGAACAGCTGCCGCAGGGGCTCGACGAGGTCGAACGCCATGTCCTCGGGCAGGCCACCCACGTTGTGGTGCGACTTGATGGTGGCGGCGTCCTTCGTCCCCGACTCGATGATGTCGGGGTAGAGGGTCCCCTGCACGAGGAAACGGGCGTCCAACACGTCGGAGGCCACCTCCTCGAAGACCCGGATGAACGTCTCGCCGATGGCCTTGCGCTTGGCCTCGGGGTCGGTGACGCCCTTCAGGACGCCGAAGAAGCGGTCGGCCGCCTTGACGTGGACGAGGTCCATGTGGAATTGCCGGCGGAAGGTCTCCTCGACCTGCTCGGACTCGCCCGTCCGCATGAGCCCGGTGTCGACGAAGACGCACGTCAGCTGGTCGCCGATGGCCCGGTGCACGAGGGCGGCGGCCACCGCCGAGTCCACGCCGCCCGACAGCGCGCACAGCACGTGGGCGTCGCCGACCTGGGCGCGCACCGCCTGGAGCGACGACTCGATGATGTTGGTGTGCGTCCACAGCGGGCGGGCACCGCACACGTCGAACAGGAACCGCTCGAGCAGCTCCTGGCCCCGATCGGTGTGCACCACCTCGGGGTGGAACTGCACGCCGTAGATGCGCCGCTCGGGGTCGCCCAGAGCGGCCACGGGCGCCTCGGGCGTCGAGGCCACGGCGATGAAGCCCGCCGGGGCCTCGGTGATGGAGTCGGCATGGCTCATCCACACGTCGGCGGGGCCGGGCGGCCAGTCGGCGAACAGCGGGGACGTCCCGGTGCGGGTGAGCGGCGTGCGGCCGTACTCCCCGCGCCCGGTGTGCGAGACGACGCCACCGAGCTGCTGGGTGAGCAGCTGGGCGCCGTAGCAGATGCCGAGCACGGGCACGCCGGCCTCATAGATGGCGGGGTCGACCAGCGGCGCCCACTCGGCGTAGACGGACTTGGGCCCGCCCGACAGGATGATCCCCTTGGGCCGGCGCGCCAGCAGCTCGGCGGCGGGCGTGTCGAAGTGGACGATCTCCGAGTAGACGCGCGCCTCGCGGACCCGGCGGGCGATCAGCTGCGCGTACTGCGCGCCGAAGTCGACGACGAGGACGGTGTCGGGGACGTCGGTCACGGCGCGTGGGGAGGGCTCGGGTGCGGGACGGGGGCGGCGGGGAGGGGGCGGGCGCTCAGTGCCCCATCCCCACTCCTTGCGACCGCTGCAGCGCCTTGCCCTCGGTCTGCAGCGCGGGGGCCACCATGACCTCGGCCTTCTGGAACTCCTTGACCGTCTCGTAGCCGCAGGTGGCCATGGCGGTGCGCAGCGCGCCGAAGAGGTTCATGCGGCCGTCGTTCTCGTGGGCGGGTCCGAGGAGGATCTCCGACAGCGTCCCCCGCACGGTCGTCCGCACGCGCGTGCCCCGGGGCAGCGTGGGGTGGAACGTCGCCATGCCCCAGTGGAAACCCCGGCACGGCGCCTCCTGCGCCGACGACAGCGGCGAGCCGAGCATGACGGCGTCGGCGCCGCAGGCGATGGCCTTGGCGATGTCGCCGCCGCGGCTCATGCCGCCGTCGGCGATGACGTGGACGTAGACGCCGGTCTCGTCGAGGTGCCGCATCCGGGCCCCGGCCACGTCCGCGATGGCGGTGGCCTGGGGCACGCCCAGCCCGAGCACGCCCCGGGTGGTGCAGGCGTTGCCCGGGCCCACGCCGACCAGCACGCCCACGGCGCCGGTGCGCATGAGGTGCAGCGCGGCCTGGTACGAGGCGCACCCACCGACGATGACGGGCAGGTCGAAGGCGCGGATGAACTTCTTCAGGTTGAGCGGCTCGACCGTCTTGGAGACGTGCTCGGCGGAGACCACGGTCCCCTGGATGACGAGCATGTCGAGCTCCCCGGCCAGGATGGCCGGGGCGAGCCCCGTCGTGCGCTGGGGGGTCACCGAGGCGCACGACACCACGCCCGCCGACTTGATCTCGCGGATGCGCTCGGTGACGAGCTCGGGCTTGATCGGCTCGAGGTACATCTGCTGCATCCGGGCGGTGGCCTTGTCGTCGTCGAGCTCGGCGATCTCCTCGAAGATCGCCTCGGGGTCCTCGTAGCGGGTCCACAGGCCTTCGAGGTTGAGCACGGCCAAGCCCCCCAGGCGCCCGATCTCGATGGCGGTCCGGGGGCTCACCACGCCGTCCATGGCGGCTGCCATGAGCGGGAGGTCGAAGCGGAAGGCGTCGATGTCCCACGCGATGTCGACGTCCTCGGGGTCCCTCGTCCGGCGGCTGGGCACGATGGCGATGTCGTCGAAGCCGTACGCCAGGCGCCCTGACTTGTAGATGCCGATCTCGATCTCAGCCACCTGCCGCCTCCTGCACGTCGGTCGTCGCACCAGCGCCGTCGCCCGCGGCGTCCTCCCACGATACCGTCCGGCGCCGTGGCCCCCGTGCTCGGCGCCGCCCCCGCGTGGCGGGCGTCCCGGTGCCGCGCGCGGCACCATGAACGACCAGGTGGACGGGCTCGCGCTCGCTCACGGCCCGAGGACGAGCCGGAGCAGCTCCACGAGCACGCGGGCGGTGGCGCCCCACACGGTGTCGTGCGGGAGCTCGAAGAACCACACCGGGAACGAGCCGTCGGGGTCGAGCGCCGCCACGGGCCACGGGCGGCCGGGGACGACCCAGCGCTCCTCCCGGAAGACGCCGTCGGCGGCCAGCTCGGCCAGCGACACGTCGAAGACGTGCTCCACCTCGTGGGGGTTGGCGACGAGCCGGGGCGGCGAGGGCAGGACGCCGACCACCGGCGTGATCGTGGACCCGGAGGAGAACGTGGCGAGCGATGTGAGGCGCCCTACCAGCTCCACGCCCTCGGGGTCGAGGCCGACCTCCTCGGCGGCCTCGCGCAGCGCCCCGGCCTCGGGGGCCTCGCCCGGGTCGAGCCGGCCGCCGGGGAAGCTCACCTCACCGGTGTGGGTGCGCAGGTGCGCCGCCCGCCGGGTGAGCACGACCCGGGTCTCGCCGTCGTCCTCGAACAGCGGCACCAGCACCGCCGCCGGGGCGCCCGGGTCCGGGAAGCCGTCGAAGGCCACCCGCTCGGCCCCCACCAGGCCGCGGTGGTGCGCCTCGACGGCGGCCCGCACGCGCGCCAGGCCGAGCCCCCGGCGCCGGGTGGGGTCGAGCCCGGACCACGGGGCGGGAGCACCCGCGGTGGCCTGCACGGGGCGGGGGATCACCTGGCGCACCTGGCGCGGCCCGGGCGCCTCACCCGGGCCGGCGGGCCCCGTGGCGTCGGCGGGCCCGGCTGCGTCGGCGGGCCCGGCGGCGGGAGCGGGTCCGGAGGCGGGCCCGGTGGCATCGACCGGGTCGGCGGGTTCGGCGGGGCCGTCCATCGGCTGCACGCTACCGGCGCCACCCCGGACGACGAACGGCCGGGCCCACAGGGCCCGGCCGCGTCGATCGATACCGTGCCGCTGTCGGGCGGCGCCGGAATCGTTACATCATCCCCATGCCACCCATGCCACCCATGCCACCCATGGCACCGGCGGCGGCCGCGGCGGCGGCCGGGTCGGCCTTCTCGGGCTTGTCGGCCACGAGCGCCTCGGTGGTGAGCAGCAGGGCGGCCACGGACGCGGCGTTCTGCAACGCCGAGCGTGTGACCTTGGCCGGGTCGATGACCCCCGCCTTCAGGAGGTCCTCGAAGTTCCCGGTCGACGCGTTCAGGCCGACATAGCCCGTCTCGCTCTCGACCTGGCGCACGGTGACCGCGCCTTCGAGCCCGGCGTTGATGGCGATCCACCGCAGCGGCTCGCTGAGGGCGTGGGCCACGATGCGCGCACCGGTCGCCTCGTCGCCGTCGAGGCTCTTGGCGAGCTTGTCCACCGCGGCGCGGCTGCGGACCAGGGCGACACCGCCCCCGGCCACGATGCCCTCCTCGATGGCGGCACGCGTGGCGGACAGGGCGTCCTCGATCCGGTGCTTCTTCTCCTTGAGCTCGACCTCGGTGGCTGCGCCCACGCGCACCACGGCGACGCCCCCGGCCAGCTTGGCCAGGCGCTCCTGGAGCTTCTCGCGGTCCCAGTCCGAGTCGGTCTCCTCGATCTCGCGCTTGATCTGCGCGATCCGGCCCTTGACGTCGTCCTCGGCCCCGGCACCGTCGACGATGGTGGTGTCGTCCGTGGTGACGATGACCCGGCGGGCCTTACCCAGCAGGTCGATCGTGGTGTGCTCGAGCTTGAGGCCGATCTCCTCGGAGATGACCTGGCCGCCGCTCAGGATGGCGAGGTCCTGGAGCATGGCCTTGCGGCGCTCGCCGAACCCGGGCGCCTTGACCGCCACGGAGGTGAAGGTGCCGCGGATCTTGTTCACCACCAGGGTCGCCAGGGCCTCACCTTCGACGTCCTCGGCGATCACGAGGAGGGGCTTGCCCGTCTGCATGACCTTCTCGAGGACGGGCACGAGGTCGTGCACGGCGCTGATCTTCTGGTTGGCGATCAGGATCACCGGCTCGTCGAGGACGGCCTCCTGACGCTCGGGGTCGGTCACGAAGTACGGCGACAGGTAGCCCTTGTCGAACTGCATGCCCTCGGTGAACTCGAGCTCGAGGCCGAAGGTGTTCGACTCCTCCACCGTGACGGTGCCGTCCTTGCCCACCTTGTCGATGGCCTCGGCGAGGACCTCGCCGATCGACACGTCCGCCGCCGAGATCGCCGCCACCTGCGCGATCTCGGTGCGCGAGTCGATCTCCTTGGCCTGCTTCTGGATGGCGCCGACCGCAGCGACCACGCCCTTCTCGATGCCGCGCTTCAGCGCCATGGGGCTCGCCCCGGCGGCGACGTTGCGCAGCCCCTCGTGGATGAGGGCCTGGGCGAGCACGGTGGCGGTGGTGGTGCCGTCACCGGCGACGTCGTTGGTCTTGGTGGCAACCTCCTTCACCAGCTGGGCGCCCATGTTCTCGAACGGGTCCTCCAGCTCGACCTCGCGGGCGATGGTCACGCCGTCGTTGGTGATGGTGGGCGCGCCGAACTTCTTGTCGATGACCACGTTGCGGCCCTTCGGGCCGAGCGTGACCTTGACCGTGTCGGCGAGCTTGTTCACGCCGGCCTCGAGCCCGCGGCGCGCGGCCTCGTCGAACTTCAGGATCTTGGACATCGTCGGGGCCGACTACTTCTTGCTGATCTTGGCGAGGACGTCACGGCTCGACAGGATCAGCAGGTCCTCACCGTCGAAGGAGATCTCCGTGCCGCCGTACTTGGAGTAGACGACGGTGTCGCCCGCGGCGACGTCGACGGGCACGAGCTCGCCGGTGTTCTCGGCACGACGGCCGGGGCCCACGGCGAGCACTTCACCCTGCTGGGGCTTCTCCTTGGCGGTGTCGGGGATGACGAGCCCGGAGGCGGTTTTCTCTTCCGACTCGCCGGGGCGGACCACGATCCGGTCCTCGAGGGGGTGGAGCTTCATGGCAGGGGAGCCTCCTGTAGGCACTTAGCACTCGAACCTTGCGAGTGCTAACGATAGCGGGCGCAGGGACACCCGGCAACTGGCCCCCGGGCCGCCGGGAGCCGCCGCCGCGGTCAGGCCAGGAGGGGGAGTCGCAGATCGGGGTCGGCGCCGGCGTCGAGCGGCGTCGGGCCCAGGTGCTCGAGCTGCCACCAGCCCGCGGCGGCGATCATGGCAGCGTTGTCGGTGCACATCGCCCGGCTGGGCAGGTGGGCGGGGACGCCCAGTTCCTCGCACGCCGCCGACAGCCCCGCGCGCAGCGGGCCGTTGGCGGCCACCCCCCCGGCCAGGCACAGCCCCTTCGCCCTCACGGCGACGGCGGCGCGCACCGCCTTGGCCACCAGGACGTCCACCACCGCCTGCTGGAACGACGCCGCCACGTCCTCGTCGGCGGCGTCGGGCCGGGCGCGCACGGCCCGGACCACCGCCGTCTTGAGCCCGCTGAAGGAGAGGTCGAGGCCCTCGTCGAGCATGGACCGGGGGAAGGCGAAGGCGGCCGGGTCGCCCGCCGCCGCCGCCCGCTCGATGGCCGGCCCGCCGGGGTACCCGAGCCCGAGGAACCGGGCCACCTTGTCGAAGGCCTCGCCGGCGGCGTCGTCGAGGGTCTGGCCGAGCAGCCGGTAGCGCCCCGGGCCCTCCATGGACACCAGCAGGGTGTGACCGCCCGACACCAGGAGCACGGCGACGGGCCACTCGATGCGGGGATGGTCGAGCAGGGCGGCGAAGAGGTGCCCCTCCAGGTGGTTCACGCCGGCGAAGGGGAGCCCCCAGGCGAGCGCCAGCGCCTTGGCCTCGCTCACCCCGACGAGCAGCGAGCCGATCAGGCCCGGGCCCACGGTGGCGGCCACGGCGTCCAACCCGGCGCCGCCGGCCGCGCCGGCCCGGCCCAGCGCCTCGGCCACCACGGGCGTGAGCAGCTCGAGGTGGGCCCGGCCGGCGAGCTCGGGGACGACCCCGCCGAAGGCGGCGTGCAGGTCGACCTGGCTGGACACCACCGACGAGCGCACGTCCGCTCCCCCGGCGACGACGGCGGCCGCCGTCTCGTCGCACGACGTCTCGATGCCGAGCACGAGCGCGTCGGAGACGACGCCGCGGGGTGCGCGCCGGGGGGGAACCGGCGCGCCGGGCGCCCGCGGCGCGGGCACGGCCGCCCCGGCGCCGGTCACCGGCCCGTCCGCAACTGCGCCTCGATGCCCTGCAGCCGGGCGCGGTAGTCGGCCGTGTCGACGTCGCGCGCCCACATCACGATGGCGTCCTCGCCGGTCTCGGCGTAGTAGTTGCGCCGCACCCCGACCGGCGCGAAACCGAAGCGCTGGTACAGCGCCTGGGCCGGATCGTTGGACGCCCGCACCTCGAGGGTCAGGTGGTGCACACCATGGGCGGGCGCGGCGGTGGCCTGGTCGAGCAGGAGGACCGTCCCCACTCCCCGATGGTGCCAGGCGGGGTCCACGGTGAGCGTCGTGATGTGGCCGTCCTCCCCCACCACCATCAGGCCGCAGTACCCCACCACGAGTGGGCCGATGGTCGCCACCGTGTACCGCCGCGACGAGCGCTGGGCGATCTCGGACAGGAACAGCGTGGCCGACCACGGCCGCGGGTAGCACTCCTCCTCGATGCGGACCACGGAGCGCAGGTGCCGGCGCCGCAGCGGCGCCACGCGCACGGCGTCGGCCACCCGCTCGGGCGCGGCCCCCCCGGGGCCGTCGTCGTCGGCGCCGGTGGGGGCCCCACCGTCCCAGCTGTCCACGTCAGGCCCCCCGCTCCGCACGCCGGGCGCGCCGCTCCCAGTTGATGCGCGTGTCGGCGTCGCGCAGGTAGCGCGGCAGCACCTCGGCGGGGTCGCTGGTGGCACCGGCCGCCGCCCGGGCTACGCCGAGGACCGCCACGGCGTGGGGCCCGGGGTGGTCGAGCGACTCCCCCGCCACGGTCGCCCCCGGCACCGCGCCCAGCGTCGCCGCGTACCGGCGGGCGCCGTTGCCGGCGAGCACGAAGGGCTCGCCCAGGCCGGCGAGCTCCGCGGCGAGGGCGTCCGGGGTGCGACGCTCGTCCTCGCCGACGCGCGTGGCGGCGGCGCCGGACGCGCGAAAGCGCGCCGTGAACACCTCGGCCCGCCGGGCGTCGACCACGGGCACGACGAGCGCGCCGTCGGGGACCGCCGCAGCCGCGGCGTGGGCGAGGGCCTCGAGGCTGCCGATGCCGACGAGGGGGATGCCCAGCGCGAAGGACAGCGCCTTGGCCGTGCCCACCCCGACGCGCAGGCCGGTGAAGAGCCCGGGCCCGACGTCGACGGCGACGGCACCGACGTCGGCCAACGGCACGCCGGCGCGGCGGCACACGAATTCGACGGCGGGGGCGATGGACTCGGCGTGGCGCCGGCCGCGCGACACCGTCGCGCTGGCGAGGACGCCGGACTCGTCGGCCAGCGCCACGCCGGCGAGCTCGGTGGCCGACTCCACGGCGAGCACGATCACGGGGCCGCCCAGCGCGCCAGCGCGGTGGCGAGCTCGGGGCGGCGCCCCGCCCACGACCCCGGGACGCCGATCGTGACGGACCGCTCGTCCTCGTCGTCGGGCCCGGCGGAGAGGAGGACGGTGAGCGCGTCGTCACCCAGGACCGGCTCGGCCACGTCCCCCCACTCCACCACGGCGACCGCGCCGTCTTCCACGAGCTCCCCGATGGCGAGGTCGGCGATCTCGGCCAGCCGGTCGAGCCGGTACAGGTCGGCGTGGAGCAGGGTGCGCACCGGGCCACCGGGGCGGCACGGATGGGAGCGCACGAGCGTGAATGTCGGGCTCGTCACCTGCCCGTCCACCCCGAGGCCACGGGCGACGCCCTGGGTCAGCGTCGTCTTCCCCGTGCCCAGGTCCCCGGCCAGGAGCACCACGTCGCCGGGGTGCAGCGCACCGGCCAGTGCGGCGCCGAGGGCCTGCGTCTCGCCCGCCGACCCGGTCCGGAACCGCAACGGCACCGGCGCGGCCCCCGGCGGCGCGGGCTGGGCCCCCGGCGGCGCGGGCTGGGCCCCCGCCGGCGCGGGCTGGGCCCCGTCGGCCGCCGGCACGGCACGACCGGCCGTGGCGGTCACGGCCGGTCGCCGGAGAGGAGGCGCTTGGCCCGGACGAGGTCGGCGCGCATCTCGGCCACCACCTCGGCCCCGCCCCGGAGGGCGGCGGCCGGGTGGTACGTCGGGACCACGTGCCCGGTGCGGAACGGGTAGGCGCGCCCGCGCACACGGCGGATGCCCTCCGCCGTGTCGAGCAGGAGCCGGGTGGCGAAGTTGCCCAGCGTCACCACGACCGACGGCGAGACGAGCCCGAGCTGGGCGTCGAGGTACGGCCGGCACGAGGCGATCTCGTCGGGGAGCGGGTCGCGGTTGCCCGGCGGGCGGCACTTCACGACGTTGGCGATGTAGAACTGGCGCCGCTCCAGCCCCATCTCCTGGTACACGAGCTTGTCGAGCAGCTTGCCGGAGCGTCCCACGAACGGCTCGCCGGCGATGTCCTCGTCGCGGCCCGGGCCCTCGCCGATGAACATGAGCTCGGCGTCGGGGTCACCGACGCCGAAGACGACCTGTGTCCGGCCGGAGGCGAGCGCGCACCGGGTGCAGGCGAGAGCCTCGGTCCGGAGCTCCTCGAGGGTGCCCACCGCGGCATGGTACCCCTGGCGAACGCCCCTCCCGCCGGGGCCGCCGGGGCCGCCGGGGTCGCCGACAGGTACATGTCAGACGGCGTCAGACGGCGTCGGCGATCTTGGTGGCGAACTCGTCGAGCAGCCGGGAGAACTCCCGCCGCCGCTCGAGCATGGGCATGTGCCCGCAGCGGGGCAGCTCCACGAGCTCGGCGCGCGGCATGGCCCCGGCGGTGCGCAGGGCGTGGCGTGGCGGGGTGAGGCGGTCGTGGGTCCCCACCACCACCAGGGTGGGGAGGTCGACCGTCGACAGCCACCCCGACAGGTCGAACACCGCCAGCGACGGGAGCAGCCCCGCCAGGGTACTGGCCGGCGTGGCCATGTGGATGCTCTCCACGAACCGGACCTGGGCGGCCGGCGCGTCGGCACCGAACCCCAGGCGCGTGAGCCACCAGCGCAGGTCCTCCGACGCCACCGTGCGCACGCCCCACCGGTCGGCGAGCTGGAGCGCCCGCGCCGACGCCGGCCCGGCCAGGCGGGCCATGCCGTCGAACCCGGGCAGCCGCGTGAAGGGGCCGCCGGTGGTGGACACGAGCGCCAGCCCGCGCACCCGGTGGCGCCGTTCCTCGGCGGGCGTGTCGTGGGCCAGCTGCAGGGCGACCATGCCTCCCATGGAGTGGCCGACGACGAGGGCGCGCTCGACGTCGAGCGCCTGCAGCACGGCCCGGACGTCGGCGGCCAGCCGCCGCACCCCCGGCGATCCCTGCTCGGCGGCCGCCATGCGGGCGCCGGCGCGCACCGCGCCGTCGCCGTCACCGTCGGGGGCGGACGACGAGAACCCGGCCGTGCCGGGGACCGACCGGCCGTGGCCCCGCAGGTCCACGGCGATGACGCGATGGCGCGGGGCGAGGTCGCGCAGCTGGTGCGCCCACACGGCCCCGCTGAGCATGTACCCGTGCAACAGGACGATGGCCGGCCCCCGGCCGCGCTCCATGACGTGGACGCTGCCGCCGTCGTCGACCTCGACGAACCGATGGGCCACGTCGTCGGGAAGCGTCAGGCCCTCGGCGGCGATGTCGTCGCTGCCGGCGTGGGTCCGGGCGACCAGCCGGTGCTGGACCGCCCATCCCGCCGCCAGGGCCGCGCCCGTGCCCGCCGCCAGGCCGCGCACCAGGCGACGGCGGCCGGTGGACCGCCCGTCGCCGCTCACGACGCCTGCTCGGTGTCGACCACGACGCGCGGGACGCGCGGGCCGATGCCGCAGAAGACCTCGTGCGCGATGGTGTCGAGCACCCCGGCCCAGTCCGACGCCGTGAGCGAGGCATCTCCCTGGTGGCCGATCAGCACGACGTCGTCGCCCACCGAGACCTCCCCGTTCGGCCCGCAGTCCACCATGATCTGGTCCATCGTGACCATCCCCGCCAGGGGGCGGCGGCGCCCTCCGACGAGCACGGTACCCCCCCGGGTGAAGGTGCGCCGCGGCACGCCGTCGGCATAGCCGAGCGGGACGGTGGCCACGGTGGTGGGGGCCGGGAGCGGGGACAGGCGGCCGTACGAGGGGCGCTCGCCGGCGTCGAGCTCGCGCACCAGCGTGACCCGGGCGCGCAGTGACAGCACCGGGCGCAGTCCGGCCGCCCCGGTGCTCGCCATGACGTCGTCCCACACCGGGGCCGGCCCGGGGAACGGCGACACCCCGTAGAGGGCGATCCCGCACCGGACCATGTCCAAGCGGGCCTCGGGGTACGCCAGGGCGCCGGCGGAGTTGGCGGCGTGCAGGGCCGGCGGCGCGTGTCCGGCGGCGGCCAACTCGTCACGCGCCGCGCCCAGCGCCCGGACCTGGGCCTCGGTGAAGGCCCGGTCCCCGGGCTCGGCGCCGTCGGCGACCGGGAAGTGCGTCCACAGCGCGGCGAAGCGCAACGCCGGGTGGCCGGCCACGGCGTCCACGAGCCCGGCCAGGGCGCGCCGCTCGGCGCCCACGCGGTGCATGCCGGTGTCGAGCTTCACGTGGACGTCGGTGACCACGCCGGCACGCGCCGAGGCCTGCCCCGCGGCCCGCACGCCGTCCGCCGTGTACAGCGCGGGGGTGAGGCCCCGGGCCACCACCTCGGCCATGGCGGCGGGGGGCGGTTCCGACAGCACCAGCACCGGGGCGCCCACGCCGGCGTCGCGCAGGGCGGTGCCCTCCTCCACCGTCGCCACCGCCAGCCACGTGGCACCGCCATCGAGCGCGGCGCGCGCCACCGGCGCCGCACCGTGCCCGTAGGCGTCGGCCTTCACCACCGCGCACAGCGCCGCCGGTGCCACCGCGCCGCGCAGGACGGCGGCGTTGTGGCGGACCGCCGCGAGGTCGATCTCGGCCCACACCGGGCGCGAGGCCGCCGCCGCGGGGACCCCGCCCGCGTCACCCACGGGGCGCTCCGGTGCCCGTCACCCGCGGCGGACCGCCGACAGCCACGTCGCCACCAGATCGGCCAGATCGCCGGCGACGAGCCCCTCACGCGGGCCGAGCGCGGCGGCCCGCCCGTGCACGTGCGCCGCCAGGACGGCGGCCAGGGGGGGCTCGACGCCGCGCGCCACGAACGCCCCGATCGCCCCGGACAGCACGTCGCCGGTCCCGGCCGTGGCCAGGCGGGGGGACCCGGCCGTGGCCAGCAGGACGTCGCCCCCGGGGGCGGCCACGACGGTCACCGGGCCCTTCAGGAGCACCACCGCCCCACAGCGCGCCGCCAACCCGGCGGCGGCGGCGATGCGGTCGGCCCCCGGGGCCGCGCCGGCCAGCCGGGCGAACTCCCCGTCGTGCGGTGTCATGACCACGGGGCCCGTGCCGGCCCGTACCGCCGCGGCCAGGTCGTCCCCGGCGCCGAGGGCGAAGAGGCCGTCGGCGTCGACCACCACGGGCGTCGCCGCGCCGGCCACGACGGCGCGCACGTCGTCGGCGGTGGCGGGGGCCCGGCCGAGCCCCGGGCCGACCACGACGGCCCGGCACCGCTCGGCCATGGCCAGCGCCTCGGGTGCCCAACCCTGGGCGGGCAGCCGGGTGCCCACGGCCTCGCTGACCGACAACTCGGCGGGGTCGCCGCCGGGGACGCCGAGCCTGACCATCCCGGCACCGGCCCGGTAGGCGGCCCGGGCGCACAGGCCCGCGGCGCCGGTCATCCCCGGTGACCCGGCGACCACCGCCACCGCCGACTGCCACTTGTGGGCGCGGCGCGGCCGCGGTGCGAGCAGCCGGGGCACGTCGTCGTCCTCCACCACCCAGATGCGGGCCCGGCTCACGTCGAGGCCGATGTCGGCCACCTCGACCCGCCCCGCCAGCAGCAGACCGTCGCCCTGGAGCAGCCCGGTCTTGAGCGCGGCGAAGGTGACCGTCACGTCGGCGCGCAGCGGCTCGCCGCACGCCTCGCCGGTGTCGCCGTCCACACCCGAGGGGATGTCCACGGCCAGCACGGGCACGCCGGCCGGCACCGACGGGGCCCGGTAGGTGCCCCGGAAGCCGGTCCCGTAGGCGGCGTCGATCACGAGGTCCACGGTCCCCGCCGGCCCGATGCGCTCGGGCGCGTCGACAGCCTCCACGACCGTCACCCGGGCGCCGCGGCGGCGCAGGCGCGCCGCCGCCACGCGGCCGTCGGCGCCGTTGTTGCCCTTGCCGGCCACGACCACCACGCGCCGGCCGTAGGTCCCGCCCAGCATGTGCACGGCCCAGGTGGCGACGGCGGTGCCGGCCCGGTCCACCAGCGTGTCCTCCGACACGCGGTCGAGGGCGTCGGCGTCGACCGCCCGCATGTCGTCCACCCGCAGCACGGGCTTCACGAGCCGGGCCCCCCGCCGCCGACGGCCACCACGCTCGCCACCGCCAGCGCGTCGGTGTGGGTCAGCGACACGTGCCACCCGTCCACGCCCCGGCCGGCCGCCAGTGAGGCGGCCCGTCCCCACAGCTGCACCCGGGGCTCGCCCTCGGGGCCGCGCACCACCTCGACCTCGCGGAAGGCGGCGGCCCCGATGCCCACGCCGAGCGCCTTCAAGACGGCCTCCTTGGCGGCGAAGCGCGCCGCCAAGCGCGCCCCGGGGTCGCGCGCACGGCGGGCGTAGGCCTGCTCCGACTCGGTGAACAGGCGCGTGACGAGCGCGGGCCTGCGCTCGAGCACGCGCCGGAACCGGCCCACGTCGACGGCGTCGACACCGATCCCGCGGACGCCCTGCACCTCGGGGCCGCCGGCCGGGGCCGTCACTCCACCGTGACGGTCTTGGCCAGGTTGCGGGGCCGGTCGACGTCGTGGCCGCGCAACCGCGCGATGTCGTACGCGAACAGCTGGAGCGGCACGACGTCGAGGATGGGTGCGAACAGCGGGTGCGTCCTCGGCACCCACAGCACCTCGTCGGCCTGGGCGGCGGTGTCCTCGTCCCCCTCGTTGGCCACCAGGACCACGGTGGCGCCGCGGGCGCGCACCTCGGCCACGTTCCCCATCATCTTCTCCCACAGCTCCGTGCGCGTGGCCACCCCCACCACCACGGTGCCCGGCTCGATCAGCGCGATCGGGCCGTGCTTGAGCTCGCCTGCGGGGTAGCCCTCGGCTCGGACGTAGGAGATCTCCTTCAACTTGAGCGCGCCCTCGAGGGCGACGGGGTACCCGACGTGGCGGCCGAGGAAGAAGAAGTCGCGCGTCTCGGTGAACAGCTGCGCCACGGCCGCCACCTGGTCCACCCGCTCGGGCGACAGCACGCGCTCGATGAGGTCGGGCAGCCGGGCGAGGTCGGCGAACAAGGTGCGCACGTCCGCGGGGGCGAGGGTCTCGCGCAGCTGCGCCAGGTAGAGGGCCAGCAGCTCGAGCGCGGCCACCTGCGTGAGGTGCGTCTTGGTGGCCGCCACCCCGACCTCGGGCCCGGCGCGTGTGTACATCACCCCGTCGGCCTCGCGCGCCATCGACGAGTCGACGACGTTCGAGATCACCATGACCTTGGCCTCGCCCTGACGCGCCTCGCGCATGGCCTGGAGCGTGTCGATCGTCTCGCCCGACTGGCTCACCCCCACCACGAGCGTGCGCTCGTCGAGCACGGGGTCGCGGTACCGGAACTCCGAGGCGATGTCGATCTCGGTGGGGAGGCGGGTCCAGTGCTCGATGGCGTACTTGGCCACCATGCCGGCGTGGTAGCTCGACCCGCAGGCCACGACGAAGACCTTGTCGATCTGGCGCAGTTCGTCGTCGGTGATGCGCAGCTCGTCGAGCCCGAGGGTCCCCTCAGGCGTGAGCCGCCCGAGCAGCGTGTCGGCGACGGCCCGGGGCTGCTCGTGGATCTCCTTGCCCATGAAGTCGGGGTAGCCGCCCTTCTCGGCGGCCTCGAGGTCCCAGTCCACGTGGAGCTCCTTGGGCTCCACCTCCTTGCCGGCCAGCGTGGTCACGCGCATCGAGCCCGGGCGCAGCTCCACGATCTGGTCGTCGTCGAGCACCCAGAAGCGGCTGGTCCGACCGAGCAGCGCGGGAACGTCGGAGGCGAGCAGTCCCACGGCGGTGTCGCCGTCGCCCATGCCGATGATGAGCGGCGACACGCGCCGGCCGGCGACGATCGTGCCGGGCTCGCCCGCGCACACCGCCGCCAGGGCGAAGGCGCCGCGCACCTGGCGCAGTGTGGACCGGACGGCCTCGGCCAGCGAGGCGCCACCGGACCGCTCGTCCTCGATCAGGTGGGCGAGGACCTCGGTGTCGGTGTCCGACACCAGGGTGTGGCCGTCGCCGCGCAGCCGGGCCGCCAGCTCCCGCCAGTTCTCGATGATGCCGTTGTGGACCACCGCCACCGCGCCTGTGCAGTCGAGCAAGGGGTGGGCGTTGGCCTCCGTGGGGTGCCCGTGCGTGGCCCAGCGGGTGTGGCCGATGCCGGCCGACACGTTGCCCGGGCCGTCCTCCACCACCTTGCGCAGGTCCTCGAGCGAGCGCGTGCCCGTGGCCGCCCGGGCCCGCCACAGGTTGCCCTCCGACTGCAGGGCGACCCCGGCCGAGTCGTACCCCCGGTACTCGAGCCGGGCGAGGCCCTCCAGGAGGACCTCCAGGACGTCGCCACCGCCGGTGGCACCGATGATGCCGCACATGGGCCCAAGGCTAGGGCGCTCAGCGCGCCGAGCGGGAACGACCCCCGGGCGGCGGGCACCACCGGGCGGCGGGCACCACCGCGGCGTCGCCGGGCGCCGGCGGCTAGAGCGCCGTTTCCACCACGGCGCACAGGCGGGCGGTGGCGGCCCGGGCCACGGACTCGTCCTCGGCCTCCACCATCACCCGCACCAGCGGCTCGGTGCCGCTCGCCCGCAGCACCACCCGGCCCCGGTCGCCGAGCCCCGCCTCCACCGCGGCGAGCTCGGCCTGCACGGCCGGGGCGGCCACCGCCTCGGACGGTCGCGCCACCGCCACGTTGACGAGCACCTGGGGCAGGCGGGTCATCGAGGCGCGCGCCAGCTCGGCGAGCGGGGTGCCCAGGCGGCGGACCAGGTCGGCGAGCAGGATGCCGGTCAGCACGCCGTCACCCGTGGTCGCCAGCCGCCGGAACACGATGTGGCCCGACTGCTCGCCGCCGAGGGTCAGCCCGTCACCGTCGAGGGCCTCGAGGACGTAGCGGTCCCCCACGGCCGTCTCGCGCACCGTGATGCCGCGCTCGGCCATCGCCAGGCGGAAGCCGAGATTGGTCATCACCGTCACCACCACGGTGTTGCCGGCGAGTTTGCCCCGGCCGGCCAGGTCGGTGGCGAACAGCGCGAGCAGCTCGTCACCCGTGGCCGGCACGCCGGTGTGGTCGACGGCGATCAGCCGGTCGGCGTCGCCGTCGAGGGCGAGGCCGAGGTCCGCGCCGCTCGCCACCACTTCGGCGGCGAGCATCTCGGGGTGGGTGGAGCCGCACCCGTCGTTGATGTTAGTGCCGTCGGGGTCGCAGGCGATGGCCCGCACGTCCGCGCCCAGCCGCGCCAGGACCTCCGGCGCCACCGCCGAGGCGGCGCCCTGCGCGCAGTCGACGACCACGCGCAGGCCCGACAGGTCACGCCCGTCGAGCACCCCGACGAGATGGTCGACGTAGCCCTGCGCGGCGTCGGGCTCCGCCCACAACCGGCCCACCCCGTGGCCGACGGGGGGGCGTGGCGCACGGCCGGAAGCGGCGAGGACCCGGTCGAGCTCCTCCTCGATGGCCGCCTCGGCGGCGTCGGGGAGCTTGAGGCCCCCGGCGGCGAAGAGCTTGACCCCGTTGTCGGCGAAGGGGTTGTGCGAGGCCGAGACCATGGCGGCGGGCACGCCGCGTCGGGCCGACAGCCAGGCCACGCCCGGGGTGGGCAGCACGCCCAGGTCGACGACGTCGGCGCCCTCGCTCGCCATCCCCGCCGACAGGGCCGCCTGGAGCAGGGGACCCGAGCGCCTCGTGTCGCGCCCGACGAGGAAGCACTGCGCCGGCAGGGCACGGGCCGCGGCGCGCCCGAGCGCCATGACCAGCTCGGCACCCAGCTCGGCGTTGGCGACCCCGCGGATGCCGTCGGTGCCGAACCGCACCCCCACGGCCGGCTACCGCTTGGAGTACTGGGGGGCCTTGCGCGCCTTCTTCAGGCCGTACTTCTTGCTCTCCTTCTCGCGCGCGTCGCGCGTGAGCAGGCCGGCCTTCTTGAGCATGGAGCGCAGTTCGGGGTCGAGCTCGACCATGGACCGGGCGATGCCGAGCCGCATGGCGCCGGCCTGGCCGGCCACGCCGCCACCGTCGATGGTGGCGTCGATGTCGTACTCCTCGCCGCGGTTGACCACCCGCAGCGGCTCGGTGACGACCATGCGGTGGGTGGCCGAGGTGAAGTAGTCCTCGAAGGGCCGCCGGTTGATGGTGATGGCCCCCTGGCCGGGCCGGATCCGCACGCGGGCCACGGCGCGCTTGCGGCGGCCCGTGTTCTGGCAGAGCGGAGCGGGGAGCTTGGTCTTCGTCGACACGTTCGTCGTCCTGTCTTTCTCGCCTCGGTGGCTTCGGCCGGTGCCTAGCGGGGCCGGAGGCTCATGCCCGTGCCCGGGCGGCGGGCACGTCGAGGGGCTCGGGCTGCTGGGCCTGGTGGGGGTGCTCGGGGCCGGCGTACACCTTCAGCTTGGCCAGCTGCTGGCGGCCCAGCCGGGTGCGCGGCAGCATGCCCCGCACGGCCCGGCGGACGATCTCCTCCGGCCGCTCGGAGAGCAGGTCGCCGTACCCCTTCACCTTGAGGCCGCCGGGGTAGCCGCTGTGGCGGTAGACGAGCTTCTTCTCGACCTTGCCCGCCGTGAGCACGACCTTGGAGGCGTTGACGACGATGACGTGGTCACCCGTGTCCATGTGGGGGGCGAAGATCGGCTTGTGCTTGCCGCGCAGGACCGAGGCCACCGTCGTGGCCAGCCGTCCGAGCACCATTCCCTCGGCGTCGACGACGTGCCACGCCTTGGTGATGTCATCGGCCTTGGGCGAAAACGTGCGCACGCAGGGATCCTTCGTCTCGTGTCCGGGCTCCGCACCGGCGTCGGGTGGCGCCGCCGGCCTGGGTGCCGACCGCCGGGCGGCCCGCCGCGTGCGGGCAGCTCCTGCAGGTAGCCGACCTACGACTCTAGGGGCTGGGGTGTGCACCGGGCAAGCGGGTCACCACCCGTCGTCCCCCTCGTAGGCCACGGCGGTCAGGCACAGCCCCTGCGGGGGGGCGACCACCCCGCCGCTGCGGGAGCGGTCGCCGCTGCGCAGGAGCCACGTCACGTCCGACACCCGGCGCCGGGCCCGGCCCACCTCCACGAGCACCCCCACCACCGAGCGCACCATCTGGTGGCAGAACGACGTGGCCTCGATGTCGAAGCGCAGCAGCCGGGCGCCGGGCCCGAGCTCGCCGGTGGGGACGGCCACCTCGGCGAAGCCGGCGTCGAGCACCCGTCGGGGGATCGGGGTCCCCGGCGCGGTGCCGGGGACCCGGCGGCAGAACGCCCGGAAGTCGTGCTCCCCCAGGAGCGAGTCGGCCGCGCTCACCATGGCCCGGAGGTCCAGGGGGCTCGTGACGTGCCAGGACAGGGGGGCCAGGAGGGGATCGGGCGTCGGCGCTTCGAGGATCAGGTACCGGTAGCGCCGCGCCCGGGCGGAGCGCCGGGCGTCGAACCCCGGCGGGGCGGCCTCGGCCGACCGCACGGCCACGGTGGGCCCGAGAAGGGTGTTCACCGAGCGCACCAGCCGCACCGCGTCGACGTCGGGGCGCACGTCGACGTGCACCACCTGGCCGGTGGCGTGGACGCCGGCGTCGGTGCGCCCCGCACAGACCAGCTCGACCCGGTGGCCGACGACGGTCCCGATGGCGCGCGCCAGGTCGCCGGCCACGGTGCGCTGGCCGGGCTGGGCCGCGAACCCCCGGAAGCCGGCGCCGTCGTAGGAGACCGTCAAGCGGAGGCGGGTGGTCACCGCCGGGGCGGCGTCGTCACGGGACGCCGGGCCGTCGGCCGCCGTCTCGCCGACGCTCGCCGACCCCACCTCGTCGCCCGCCTGCGGGGCGGCTGCGAGGTCGGGGTCGAACAGCGTCACACCAGCTCGATGCGCGCCATGGGCGCGCTGTCACCCTGTCGAGGGCCGAGCTTCAGGATGCGGGTGTAGCCGCCGGGCCGGTCCGAGTAGCGGGGGGCGATCTCGGCGAACAGCTTGTGGGCCATGTCCTTGTCCCGGATGAGCGCCACCACGTTGCGCTGCCGGTGGACGCCGCCCTTCACCGCCGCGGTGATGCACTTCTCCGCCACCGGCCGCAGCGCCTTCGCCTTGGACTCCGTCGTCACCAGCGACTCCGCCGCGATGAGCGACGCCACCAGGTTGCCGAGCATCGCCTTCTGGTGGGCGGCGTCGCCGCCCAGCCGCCTGCCCCTGCGGGGGGTGCCTCGCACGGCGGGCCCCTCAGTCCTTGATGCGGAGCGACAGGCCCCGCTCGTCCAGCCGCTGGATCACCTCGTCGAGTGACTTCTGGCCGAAGTTGGTGATGGCCAGCAGGTCCTCGGCGGTGCGCTCCACGAGCTCGCCGATGGTGTTGACCTGGGCGCGCTTGAGGCAGTTGCGCGGCCGCTCGGACAGGTCGAGATCCTCGATGGCGAGGTCGAGGTCCGGCGAACCGCTGGTGGAGGTGCCCACCTCGCCCAGCTCCAGGCCCTGGGGCTCGTCCTCGAGGTCGGCCACCAGGCCGACGAGCGAGCGCAGCGTGTCGCCGGCCGAGGCGAGCGCCTCGCGCGGGGTGAGCGAGCCGTCGGTCTCGATGTCGAGGACCAGGCTGTCGAAGTCCGTCGACTGCTCCACCCGCACGGGCTCGACCGAGAAGGCCACGCGCCGCACCGGGGAGAAGATGGAGTCGACCGGGATGACGCCGATGGTGGTCGACCGCTTGTTGCGCTCGGCCGAGGCGTAGCCCCGGCCGCGCTCGACCGTGACGTCGATGGCCAGGCGGCCCTTGGCGTTCAGGGTGGCGACGTGCAGCTCGGGGTTCAGGACCTCGACGTCGGCGGTCAGCTGGAGGTCCCCGGCGGTGACGTCCCCGGGGCCACGCTTGTCGCAGCGCAGCGTCACCGGGTCGTCGGTGTGCACCCGGAGGACGACGTCCTTCAGGTTGAGGATGATGTCGGTGACGTCCTCCTTCACCCCCGGCAGGGTGGTGAACTCGTGGAGGGCGTCGTCGAAGCGGACCTGGGTGACCGCCGCCCCGGGGATGGACGACAGCAGCGTGCGGCGGATGGAATTGCCGAGCGTGTGGCCGAAGCCCGGCTCGAGGGGGCTGACGGCGAACCGCTGCCGGTTGGCCTCCTCCTCGCCGATGGCCTCGACGGTCGGGCGCTGGATGATGAGCATGCGACTGGCTCCTGGGTTCTGTGGGGGGCGGTGTCTGTGGGGGCGGAGCTGGGTGCTACTTGGAGTAGAGCTCGACGATGAGCGACTCGCGCACCGGCTCGTCGATGTGCTCGCGCTCGGGCAGCGTCGTGACCCGCACCTGGGTCCGGCCCTCCGCCGCCTCGAGCCACAGGGGCAGCGGGCGGTCGAGCGTGTCGAGGTTGCGGCGGACGAAGTACAGCTCGCGCGACGACGGCTTGAGCGTCACCACGTCGCCCTGGCGGACCCGGTAGCTCGGGATGGTGACGCGCTTGGCATTGACCAGGATGTGGCCGTGGCGCACGAGCTGACGCGCCTGGGCGCGGCTGGCGCCCCAGGTGGCCCGGAAGGTCACGTTGTCGAGGCGAAGCTCCAGGAGGCGCAGCAGGTTCTCGCCGGTGATGCCCGGCTGGCGGCTGGCCTCGGCGTAGACGTTGCGGAACTGCTTCTCGAGGAGCCCGTAGATCCGGCGGGCCTTCTGCTTCTCACGCAGCTGGGCCAGGTACTCCGAGCCCTGGCGCATGCGGTCGCGACCGTGCTCGCCCGGCGGGTAGGCACGGCTGTGGCGGTCGGTGACGGCCTCGCTCACGGGGCACTTGAGCGAGTAACAGCGCTCGCCCTTCAGGAACAGCTTGGTCCGCTCGCGCCGGCACAGGCGGCAGACGGGACCGGTGTATCGAGCCATGGGGTGCGGTGCTCCTTCCGTGCCCGCTAGACCCGGCGCCGCTTCTTGGGGCGGCAACCGTTGTGCGGGATGGGGGTGACGTCTTTGATGCCGGCGACCTCGATGCCGACGGCGGCGAGCGAGCGGATGGCGGTCTCGCGGCCCGATCCGGGGCCGCGCACCAGGACGTCCACCTTGCGCACGCCGTGCTCCATGGCCCGGCGGGCGGCCTGCTCGGCGGCCAGCTGGGCGGCGAACGGGGTGGACTTGCGCGAGCCCTTGAAGCCGACGTTGCCGGCCGAGGCCCAGGCCAGGACGTTGCCCTCGTGGTCGCAGATCGAGATGATGGTGTTGTTGAACGAGCTCTTGATGTGGGCGACCCCGTAGGCGACGTTCTTGCGCTCCCGCTTGCGGGGGCGGCGGACCGTGGCGGACTTGGTCGTGGACTTGGCGGTCTTGGCCATCAGTGCTTCCGAACCTTCTTCTTGCCGGCGACGGTCTTCTTGGGGCCCTTGCGGGTGCGGGCGTTGGTGTGGGTCCGCTGGCCGTGGACGGGCAGGCCCTTGCGGTGGCGGACGCCCTCGTAGCAGCCGATCTCCATCTTCCGCTTGATGTCCTGGGCGATGTCCCGGCGCAGGTCGCCCTCGACCTTGAAGTTGGCGTCGATGTAGGACCGGAGCCGGGCCACCTCCTCGTCGGTGAGGTCACGCACTCGGGTGTCGGCGTTCAGGTCGGTCCCGGCCACGGTCTGCTGCGCCCGGGTCCGGCCGATGCCGAAGATGTAGGTGAGGGATATCTCGAGCCGCTTCTCACGGGGGATGTCCACACCGGCGATCCGTGCCACTTTGGGTTGTTGCTCCTTCCGTCCCTGGTCAGTCCGTCGGCTGGGCGCTCAGCCCTGGCGCTGCTTGTGCCGCGGGTTGTCGCAGATCACCATCACCCGGCCGTGCCGGCGGATGACCTTGCACTTCTCGCAGATCGCCTTGACGCTCGGTCGAACCTTCATCGCTGCCGTCCCTGCCCTCGAACCCCTGCCCCTCGAAGCGGGGCCCTCCTCGTCGTGAACCGTCCGTGCCCTGCTACTTGTACCGGTACGTGATCCGTCCCCGGCTCAGGTCGTAGGGCGTGATCTCCACCTGCACCCGATCACCCGGGAGGATCCGGATCCTGTGCATGCGCATCTTGCCGGAGCTGTGGGCCAGCACCTTGTGGCCGTTCTCGAGCTCGACGCGGAACATGGCGTTGGGGAGCGGCTCGATGACCGTCCCCTCGAGCACGATCGCATCCTCCTTGGGCTTTGGCAGGTGACTCCTCCTCGTTCTCGTCGACTGGCACGCCGGGCCCCCGGGGCACGGTGCGGCCGTGGTGCACCCGGTCGGCCCAGAGGCCCGGTTGGAGACGGCGGTGACAGGCCGACCGCCGACCCGGGCCGGAGGGGGGCGGACCACACCCCGGCCTGGCGAGCCGACCTACCAGCATAGCCCCTCCGTGCGGCCCCGGCCAGGGGGTTCCGGGCCGCCCCGACCGGACGCCGTCACGCCAGGGTGAGGACCTCCGGGCCGTCGTCGGTCACGGCGATGCTGTGCTCGAAGTGGGCCGACAGCCGGCCGTCGGCGGTGACGACGCTCCAGCCGTCCTCGAGGACCCGGGTGGCGGGGCCCCCGGCGTTCACCATCGGCTCGACGGCGAACACCATGCCCGCCTTGAGCATGGGGCCACCCTGGCCCGGCCAGTAGTTGGGGACCTGGGGCTCCTCGTGCATGGCGGTGCCGATGGCGTGGCCCACGTACTCCCTGACCACCGAGAACCCGGCGGTCTCGGCCACGCCCTGGACGGCCCGCCCGACCTCGTGGAGGCGGTTGCCGCTGCGCAGCTGGTCGATCCCGGCCCACAGGCTGCGCTCGGTGACGTCGATGAGGCGGGCGGCCTCGGGCGACACCTCGCCGATGGCCATGGTGAAGGCGGCGTCGCCGTGGTAGCCCTCGATGATGGCGCCGCAGTCGATCGAGAGGATGTCGCCCTCCTCGAGCACATAGGGCCCGGGGATCCCGTGGACGATCATGTCGTTGGGCGACGTGCAGATGACGGCGGGGTACCCCCGGTAGTGGAGGAAGTTGGACTTCGCCCCCCGCCGGTCGAGCACCTCGCGGGCCACGGCGTCGAGGGCGGCGGTGGTCACCCCGGGCTCGGCCGCCGCCCGGGTGGCCTCGTGCATCTCGGCCACGACCCGGCCGGCCCGGCGCATCTTGGCGATCTCGTCGGCGGTCCGCCTCATGGGCGCGCGCCCCGGCCCCGGCGCTCCTCCACGGCCCGGATGACCCGGCGCAGCACGCCGTCGGGCGGGCCCATGCCGTTCACCTTGGCCAGCTGGCCCCGGGACTCGTACCAGTCGATGAGGGGGGCCGTCTGGCGCTCGTAGAGCTCGAGCCGGCGCCGGATGGCCTCCTCGGTGTCGTCCTCGCGCTGGACCACCTCCCCCCCGCACACGTCGCACAGCCAGCCGACCTTGGGCGGGTTCGTGACCGAGTAGTTGGCGCCGCAGTCGGTGCACACCCGGCGACCCGCCAGCCGGCGCATGGCCTGCACCGTGGGGACCTCGATGTCGGCCACGAGGTCGAGCGTGCCCGGCTTCAGCACGGTGGCGAGCGTCTCGGCCTGCAGCGTCGTGCGCGGGCAGCCGTCGAGGATGAAGCCCCGCGCCCTGGCGTCGGGCTCGGACAGCCGGTCGGCCACCATCTCCATGATGATGTCGTCGCCCAGCAGCTCGCCGTGGTCCATGGCCTCTTTCACCTTGAGGCCCAGGGCCGAGCCCGTCTTGACCGCGGCGCGCAGCATGTCGCCCGTGGAGATGTGCGGGACCACGTAGTGGTGCGACAGGCGCACGCACTGGGTGCCCTTGCCTGCCCCCTGTTTGCCGAGGACCACGAGCCTGACGCCGGGTACCACCGTCAGCTACTTGAGGAAGCCTTCGTAGTTCCGCATCATCAACTGACTGTCGATCTGCCGCATCGTCTCGAGTGACACGCCGACGGCGATCAGCAGCGTGGTCCCGTAGAACGGGTACCCACGGATGTTCCACAGGGCCATGAGCAGCGACGGCAGCACGGCCACCAGCGCCAGGTACAAGCCCCCGGGAACGGTGATGCGGTTCAGGATGCGAGCCAGGTACTTCTCGGTGGGCGGCCCGGGCCGGATGCCCGGGATGTAGCCGCCCTGCTTGCGGATGATGTCGGCCTGCTGGTGCGGGTCGAACGCCACGTACACGTAGAAGAAGGTGAAGGCGAAGATGAGCACCCCGTACGACAGGACGTACATCAGGCTCGTCGGGGTGATGTGGTTGTTCACGAAGGTGCGGAACCCCGTCCACGGGATGATGTTGGCCAGCAGGACGGGGATGTAGAGCAGCGAGTTGGCGAAGATGATGGGGATCACGCCGGACTGGTTGACCTTGAGCGGGATGTACGTCGACGAGCCCCCGTACATCCGCCGGCCCACCACCCGCTTGGCGAAGGTGACGGGGATCCGGCGCTGGCCCTGCTCCATGAACACCACGACCACGAGGAGCACGAGCGTCAGGGCCACGATGACCCCGAACTTGAGCGACCCGCCCTGGGTGAGCACGGCCGTGCCCCCGGCGGGGATCCCCGCGGTCACGTTGGCGAAGATCAGGATGGACATGCCGTTGCCGATGCCGCGCTGGGTGATGAGCTCACCGAGCCACATCACGAACGCCGTCCCGGCGGTGAGCGTCATGCAGATGAACCCGGCCCGCCACAGCGTGAAGTTCGGGATGAGGTCGACGTTCTTGCTGCCGAGGAGGCCGCCACCGCCGTTGTGGAAGACGTAGACCAGGCCGGCCGACTGCAGCAGCGCCAGCCCGATGGTCAGGTACCGGGTGGTCTGCGTCAGCTTCTTCTGTCCGACGGCCCCCTGGTCGCGCCATTCCTCGAGCTTGGGGATCACCGTGGACAGCAGCTGGATGATGATCGAGCTGGTGATGTAGGGCATGATCCCCAGCCCGAACACCGCCATGCGCAGCAGGCCGCCCCCGGAGAACAGGTTGAGGAACCCGAGGATGCCGGCCTGCTTGGCCGACGCCTCCAGGTTCTGGACCTGCGTGATGGAGATGAAGGGGACGATGATGTTCGCCCCGAGCTGGTAGATGGCCACGACCAGCAGGGTGAAGACAACCTTGTTGCGCAGGTCGGCGACCTTGAAGATGTTCTTCAGGCTCGAGAGCAACGCCCCTCCTCCTCGCTGCGCACCGGGGCCCGGGGGAACCGAGGCTAGCGGTTGGTGAGCGCGTTGCCCCGCGCGGGTGGGCGACCGTGGCCGAAGGGCATCGGCAGGATCTCCACGGTGCCGCCGGCCGCCTCGATGGCGCTGCGGGCGGAGGCGGACACGGCGTGGGCCTGCACGCGCAGCGCCCGGTGCAGCTCCCCGCGTCCGAGCACCTTGACCAGGGCGCCCTTGCGGACCCGGCCCGCCGCGCCGAGGGTGGCCGGCGTCGCCTCGTCCCCCGTGAAGGCGTCGAGCGTGTCGAGGTTCACCACGGCGAAGGATACCCGGAAGGGGTTCTTGAAGCCCTTGAGCTTGGGAATCCGCTGCGCCAGCTGGAGCTGGCCGCCCTCGAAGCCCGGCTTCACCGTGTCGCGGGCGCCGGTGCCCTTGGTGCCGCGCCCGGCGGTCTTGCCGCCCTTGCCGGCGATGCCCCGGCCGACGCGCCGCTTGGGCCGGTTGGAGCCGGGGGCGGGACGGAGGTCGTGGAGCTTCATGCTGTCTCCTCGGCGGCACGCGCGGCGCGGCCCTCGGCGACCCGGTGGGCTTGCCGGGAGGCGGCGTTGCGCTCCTGCTGGTCGGCGGCGGCGGCGGCGTCGGCGGGCTCCACGGCCACGAGGTGGGGGACGCGCGCCAGCATGCCGCGCACGTCGGGGCGGTCCGGGAGCACCCGGCTCTGCCCGACGCCGCGCAGGCCCAGGGCGCGCAGCGTCCCGCGGTGCTTGGGCTTGGTGCTGATGCCCGAGCGCACCTGGGTCACCCGCAGGTGCCCGCCGTCGGCGGTCGGGCCGGAGGCGGCGCTCACGTCGGCACCTCCTGGAACAGGTCGGAGGCGCGCTGGCGCTCGCGGTAGGCCCGCAGCACGCCGCGGGGGACGACCTCGTCGGCGGGCTTGCCCCGCAGGCGGGCGACGTCCTCGGGGCGCATGAGCGACTTCAGCCCGGCGATGGTGGCGTGGGCCACGTTGATGCCGTTCGACGAGCCCAGGGACTTGCACAGGATGTCGTGGATGCCCGCCATCTCGAGGATGGCGCGCGCCGCGCCCCCGGCGATGACGCCGGTGCCGGGCGAGGCCGGCTTGAGCATGACCTTGCCCGCGCCGGCGACGCCGATGATCGGGTGGGTGATCGTCGAGCCCGCCAGTGGGACGTCGAACATGTTCTTGCGGGCCTCCTCGATGCCCTTCTGGACCGCCAGGCCCGCCTCCTTGGCCTTGCCGTAGCCGAGGCCCACCCGCCCGTTGCCGTCGCCCACGACCATGAGCGCCGTGAACGAGAACCGGCGGCCACCTTGGACCACCTTGGCCACCCGGTTCACCCGGATGGTCCGCTCCTCGAATTGCCCGTCCAGCATCAGAACTCCAGTCCTCCCTCACGCGCCGCGTCGGCCAGTGCGGCGACGCGGCCGTGATATCGGTTGCCGCCGCGGTCGAACACGACGAGGGTCACGCCCGCCGCCACGGCCCGCTCGGCGACGAGGCGGCCCACGGCGACAGCGGCGGTGATGTTCCCGCCGCTGTCGCCACGCAGCGCGGCCTCCACCGTGCTGGCCGCGGCCAGCGTGCGTCCCGTGGTGTCGTCGATGACCTGCGCCGAGATGTGGCGGACGGAGCGGAACACGGCGAGGCGGGGGCGCCCGGGCGTGCCCGCGATGTGCTTGCGCACCCGGGCGTGGCGCCGGATGCGCAGTGTCCGTTTGCGTGCTGCGGTGGTCGCCATCGTCACTTCGCCGCCTTGCCGGCCTTGCGGATGACGTGCTCGCCGGCGTAGCGGATGCCCTTGCCCTTGTAGGGCTCGGGCTTCCGGAGCTTGCGGATGTCGGCGGCGGTCTGGCCGACCTTCTCCTTGTCGATCCCCTTGACCACGATGCGGGTGGGCGTGGGGACCTCGAAGGTGACCCCCTCGGGCGCCTCCACCGAAACCGGGTGCGAGAAGCCCAGGGCGAGCTCGAGCGAGGACGGGCCCTTGGCCGTGGCGCGGTACCCCACGCCGACGATCTCGAGCTCCTTGGAGAACCCCGCGGTCACCCCGACGACCATGTTGGCCACGAGCGAGCGCGTGAGCCCGTGCAGGGCCCGGTTCTGGCGCTGGTCGTCGGGCCGCTCGACGAGCAGCGCCGACTCCTCCTGGCGCACGGTGATGGCACCCGGGAGCGGGCGCGACAGGCTGCCCTGCGGGCCCGCCACGGTGACCACCCGGTCGTCGAGCGACACGGTGACCCCGCCCGGCACGGCGATCGGCGCACGGCCGACTCGCGACATCAGCGAACCTCCTCACCAGACATAGCAGAGGACCTCCCCACCGACCCGGCGCTGGCGCGCCTCGCGGTCGGTCATGAGGCCGTGGCTCGTGGACACCACGGCCACACCCATGCCACCCAGGACCCTGGGCATGCGATCGGCGCGGGCGTAGATACGCAGGCCGGGCCGCGACACACGCTTCAGGCCCGCGATGGTGCGGGTACGGTCCGACGCGTACTTCAGCTGGATCTCGAGGACGTCGCCGGGGCCGGTCGCCGGCGTGACGTCGAAGCTCGCGATGTACCCCTCGCGCTCGAGGATGCCGGCCAGGGACACCTTCAGCTTCGAGCTCGGCATCTTGACGCTGTCGTGCATCGCCGTGTTGGCGTTGCGGATCCGCGTGAGCATGTCCGCGATGGGGTCGGTCATCGTCATCGGCGCGTCCCTCCCCTCACCAGCTCGCCTTGGTGACGCCGGGGATCTCCCCGGCGTGCACCATCACCCGCAGGCAGATCCGGCACAGCCCGAACTTGCGCAGGACCGCCCGCGGGCGGCCGCACCGGCGGCACCTCGTGTACGCCCGGACCTTGAACTTGGGCGTTCGCTGCTGCTTTTCGATCAATGCCTTCTTCGCCATGGTGCTAGACGGTCTCCTGCCTGAAGGGGAACCCGAAGGCGACGAGGAAGGCGCGGCCCTCCACGTCGTTCCGGGCGGTGGTGCAGATGGTGATGTCCATGCCGCGCGTGGTGTCCACGCGGTCGTAGTCGATCTCCGGGAAGATGAGCTGCTCGGTGACGCCGAACGTGTAGTTGCCCCGCCCGTCGAAGGAGTTCGGCGGCAGCCCCCGGAAGTCCCGGATGCGCGGGATGGCGAGGGCGATGAGCCGGTCGAGGAATTCCCAGGCCCGGTCGCCGCGCAGGGTGACCTTGGCGCCGATGGCCATGCCCTCGCGGAGCTTGAACGCCGCGATCGACTGGCGGGCCCGGGTGACCACGGGCTTCTGGCCGGTGATCACCTCGAGGTCGCGCACGGCGCCCTCGATGAGCGAGGGCTGCTGGGTCGCCTTGCCGACGCCCATGTTGATCACGATCTTCTCGAGGCGGGGCACTTCCATGACGTTGGCCAGGCCCAGCTGCTGCTGCAGCTCGCCCCGGGTCGTCGTGTCGTAGCGCTCCTTCAGGCGGGGGCGCGTGCGGGTGGCGGCGACGGTCATGACAGCTCCGTCCCGCACTTGCGGCAGATCCTGACCTTGCGGCCCGCGTCGTCGTAGGTGATGCCGATGCGGGTGGGCCCGCACGCCGGGCACACCACGGCGACCGCGGACACGGGGAGCGGCATGTCCTTGTCGATGATCCCGCCCTGCATGGTGGCGCCGCGGGGCTTGGTGTGGCGCTTGGCCATGTTGGCGCCGTCGACGATGACCTTGCCCTCGGCCGGGAGCGCCACCATCACCTGGCCGCGCCTGCCCCGGTGCTTGCCCGAGAGCACCTGCACCGTGTCACCCTTGCGAATTCGCATCACAACACCTCCGGAGCCAGCGACACGATCCGCATGAACCGCTTGTCGCGAAGCTCACGCCCCACGGGCCCGAAGATCCGGGTGCCCCGTGGCTGCTGCTGCTCGTTGATGAGCACAGCGGCGTTCTCGTCGAACCTGATGTAGCTGCCGTCGGGGCGGCGGGTCTCCTTGGCGGTGCGCACCACCACGCACCGGACGACCTCGCCCTTCTTGACGGCCGCACCCGGGATGGCGTCCTTCACGGTCGCCACGAAGACGTCGCCGATCCCGGCGTAGCGGCGCCGGGACCCGCCGAGCACCTTGATGCACAGCACCTCGCGTGCCCCGGAGTTGTCGGCCACCTTGAGGCGCGACTCCTGCTGGATCACCGGGCACGCTCCAGGACCTCGGTGACGCGCCAGCGCTTGAGCTTCGACAGCGGCCGCGTCTCCATGACGCGCACACGGTCGCCGAGCTTGGCGTCATGGCCCTCGTTGTGGGCGTAGAGCTTGCGGGTGCGCTGCACGGTCTTGCCGTAGCGGGCGTGGCGGACGCGCTCGACGACGGCCACGACCACCGTCGCCTGCATCTTGTCGGAGACGACGAGACCCTCACGGGTCTTGCGCATCGCCCGTTGCGCGGTCGCCGATGCCTCTTCCTCGGCCATCACTCGTCCTCCTCGTCGGCTTGGTCGCCGGCCGTCGCACCTTCGACGGTCCCCGGCGCCTCGGCGGCCTCGTCGACGGCCTCGGTGCGGCGCGACCGCGACCGCGCGGGCGCCGTCTCTTCGTCTTCGACGTCCTCGGCCGTCCGGCGGCGTGGTGCCCGCGCCGGTCCCGACGCGGCCACCGGGCCGGCCTCGCGGCCCTCCGCCAGGGCGATCTCGCGGTCGCGCAGCACGGTGAGGACCCGGGCGACGTCCTTGCGCACCCGGGAGAGGCGCGTGTTGTTGTCGAGCTGGCCGGTGGCGAGCTGGAACCTGAGGTTGAGCAGCTCGCGGCGGTACTCGGTCAGCCGGCCTTCGAGCTCGTCGTCGTCGAGTTCGCGCAGTTCCATGGCGGTGGGCACGGCTAGACCTCCACCTCGGGCGCCCCGTGGGTGCCCGGCCGGATGACGAAGCGGGCCTTGAAGGGCAGCTTCTGGATGGCCCGCTCCATGGCCTCGCGCGCCAGGTCCCGCTCGACGCCCGCCAGCTCGAACAGGATGCGACCGGGCCGCACGACCGCGACCCAGTGCTCGGGGTTCCCCTTGCCCGAGCCCATGCGGGTCTCGGCCGGCTTCTGCGTGACGGGCTTGTCCGGGAAGATGCGGATCCAGACCTTGCCACCGCGCTTGACGTGGCGGGTCATGGCGATTCGGGCGGCCTCGATCTGGCGCTGGGTGATCCACGCCGGCTCGAGCGCCTGGATCCCGAAGTCCCCGAAGTTGATGGTGGTGCCACCCTTCGACAACCCGTTGAGGCGTCCACGCTGCTGCTTGCGGTGCTTGACCTTGCGCGGCATCAACATCAGTCGGACTCCTTGCGGAAGTGCGGCGTCTCGTGATGCTCGTTGCGCGTGCGGCGCTCGATCTCCTCTTCCTCCGCCAGCAGGCGCTCGAAGTCGTCCGCAGCGGGGGCGGCGCCGGGCAGCGGGGCCGCGGCGGGCAGCGTCTCCTCGGCGGCGCCGTCGGTGGCGTCGGCCGGGACGGCGGCCCCGTCACCGGTGTCGGGGGCGGTGTCCGGCGTCGGGATGACGCTGCCGGGCTCACCCTGCTCGGCGCGGCGACGGCCGCCGCCGGCGGTGACGAGCCGGCGCGGGCCGGACTGGCCCGACGTCTCGCCGGCGGCCATGGCGGCTTCGCGGGAGATCTTGTCCTCCGAGGAGAGCTTGTAGGGCAGGATGTCGCCCTTGTAGATCCACACCTTCACGCCGATGCGGCCGAAGGTGGTGCGGGCCTCGCGGAAGCCGTAGTCGATGTCGGCCCGCAGCGTGTGCAGCGGCACGCGGCCTTCGCGGTAGCCCTCCTTGCGGGCCATCTCGGAGCCGCCCAGGCGGCCCGAGCACTGCACGCGCACCCCGAGCGCCCCGGCCTTGGTCACCGTCTGCATGGCGCGTTTCATCGCCCGGCGGAACGCCACCCGGCGCGCCAGCTGGTCGGCGATGCTCTGGGCGATCAGGGCGGCGTCGAGCTCGGGCTGCTTGATCTCCTGGATGTTGAGCTGGATCCGGTTGCGCAGGCCCGTGATCTCCTCGATCTTCTTCTTCAGGCGGTCCGCCTCCGATCCCCGGCGGCCGATGACGATCCCGGGCCGGGCCGTGTGGATGTCCACCCGCAGGCGGTCGCGCGTGCGCTCGATCTCGATCCGGCTCACCGCCGCCGACTCGAGCTGCGACGTGAGGTAGTCGCGGATCTTCCAGTCCTCGATGATGAAGTCCTGGTAGTGGCGCTCCTCGAACCAGCGCGACTTCCAGTCGGTGGTCACGCCGAGGCGGAACCCGTAGGGATTGACCTTCTGGCCCATGGCTCAGCCCTTCTCCTCGTCGGCGGCCCCGCCGTCGTCGCCATCGGCGTCACCGGCCTCGTCCGAGGCCCTCTCCGTGCTCTTGCGGGCCGCCCGGGCCCGTCGCTCCTCGGCGGCCGGCGCCTCGGGCTGGTCGACCTCGGTGTCGGTGTCGGCGTCGGTGTCGGTGGTGTCGACGACCTCCTCGGTGGCCTCCACGTCGGTGTCGGTGACCTCCACGTCGGTGTCGGTGACCTCCACGTCGGCATCGTGGTCGGCGAGTGCGGTGGCCTCGTCCGCGTCCGCCCCGGGGCCCGTGGCGCCCTCACCCCGCCCGCCGCCGCGGCGCGATGCCGCCACCCGGCGCGAGCGCATCGCCGTGGTCGCCTCGGCCCGGCGCACCCGGCGCCGCTCGAGGCGGTCCTCCGGCAACCGGCTCACGATCACCGTGATGTGACAGGTCCGCTTGCGGATCCTCGTGGCACGGCCCCGGGCCCGCGGGCGCCAGCGCTTGAGCGTGGTGCCCTCGTCGGCGAAGCACGCCGAGACGTAGAGGTCCTCGGGGTCGAGCTGGTCGTTGTTGCGGGCGTTGGCGACGGCGGAGGCGAGCACCTTGCCCACGACGCGGGCGGCCTCGCGCGGCGTGGTCCGCAGCAGCTCCTCGGCGCGGTCCACGTCCATGCCCCGGACGAGGTCGAGCACCTGGCGGGCCTTGCTCGCCGACATCCGGTAGTGGCGGAGCACCGCCCGGGTCCCGGGGACCTCGTTGGTCTTCACACCGGGCACGTCAGCGCCTCGCCGAGCGCTCTTGGCCGGCGTGGTACCGGAACGTCCGTGTCATGGCGAACTCCCCCAGCTTGTGGCCCACCATCGACTCGGTCACGTACACCGGGACGTGCTTGCGCCCGTCGTGCACGGCGATGGTGTGGCCCACCATGTCGGGGATGATCGTGGAGCGACGCGACCACGTCTTGATCACTCGCTTCTCGTTGGTGGCGTTGAGGGCGTCCACCTTCTTGAGGAGGTGGTCGTCGACGAAGGGCCCCTTCTTCAGGCTACGAGGCATGCGGCACTGCTCCTTCGGCTCCGGTCATCGGCGTGCGCCGCGGCTGCGCCGGCGGCGCACGATCATCGGGTCGGACGACTTGTGCCGGGGACGCGTGCGGCCCTCGGGCTTGCCCCACGGCGACACGGGGTGCCGCCCACCGGAGGACTTGCCCTCACCACCGCCGAGGGGGTGGTCGACCGGGTTCATGGCGACGCCGCGGGTCTGCGGGCGCACGCCCTTCCACCGGTTGCGGCCCGCCTTGCCGATCGAGATCAGCTCGGCCTCGGCGTTGCCCACCTCGCCCAGGGTGCCGCGGCAGTCGATGGGCACGCGGCGCATCTCGGTCGACGGCAGCCGCAGCGTGGCGAACTGGCCCTCCTTGGCGACCAGCTGCGCGCTCATCCCCGCGCCGCGGGCGAGCTTGCCGCCCTGGCCCGGACGCAGCTCGATGTTGTGCACGGTCGAGCCCACCGGGATGTAGCGCAGGGGCAGCGCGTTGCCGGGACGGATCTCCGACCCCTGGCCGCTCCCCAGGACGTCGCCCACCTTCACCTGGGCAGGGGCGAGGATGTAGCGCTTCTCACCGTCGTAGTAGTGCAGCAGGGCGATGCGGGCATTGCGGTTCGGGTCGTACTCGATGGCGGCCACCTTGGCGGGCACGCCGTCCTTGTCGCGCTTGAAGTCGATGATCCGGTACTGCTGCTTGTGGCCGCCACCGCGGTGGCGGGCCGTCTTGCGCCCGTAGCTGTTGCGGCCACCGGTCCCGGGCTTGGGGACCACGAGCGACCGCTCGGGCTTGGACCGCGTGATCTCCGAGAAGTCCGACACCGACTGGAAGCGTCGGGCGGGGCTGGTGGGCTTGCGCTTGCGCAGGGGCATCGGAAAGGCCTCTCAGCTCTTCTCGAACAGGTCGATCTTGTCGCCACCGGCGAGGGTGACCACCGCCCGCTTCGTCGACGGGCGGGTCCCCACGGTGTTGGTCTTGCGGTTGCGACGCTTCTTGCCCTTGCGATTCAAGGTGTTCACGCTCTTCACCCGCACGCCGAAGACCTGCTCCACGGCCTGGCGGACGTCGATCTTGGTGGCGTCGGGGGCGACGACGAAGATGTAGACGCCGTCCTCCATGAGGGCGTAGGACTTCTCGGACACGACGGGGCGCATCAGCACCTGCTCGGGGTTCTTCACCCGTCGCTCCCCTCGCCGCCGGCGTCGGCGGCGGCCTCGGAGTCGGCCCCGGAGTCGGCCCCGGCGGCGTCGTCGGTGGCCGTCGTGTCCACGGCGTCGGTCCCGGCGTCGGCCGTGGCCGTGTCGTCGTCGGTGCCGCCCGCCGTCCCGTCCTCGGCGTCGGCGTCGGCGTCGGCGTCGGTGGTGGTGGTGGTGGTGGTGGTGGTGGTGGTGGTGGTGGCCGGCCGGGCGGCGGCCTGCACCTTGCGGGCGCGGGGGGCCCGGGACGGCCGTGGGGCCACGGCCTCTTCGCCGGGCGCCGCCGTCGTCTCCCCGGGCAGCGTGGCGTCGGTGAACACCACCCAGTCGCTCTTCATCACGTCGTAGGCGTTGAGCTCGGACTGCTGGAGCGTCTGCACCAGGGGAAGGTTGGCGAAGGAGCGGTCGGGGATGCCGTCGTCGGGCCCGAGGACCACGAGGACGCGGCCCTCGACGGCGAGGGCCGTCAGGGCGGCCACGGCGTCCTTGGTCCTCGGCACGGAGAACGGCCACTCGTCGACGACCGCCACCCGGCCCTCGGCAGCCCGGTCCGACAGGGCCGAGTGCAGGGCGAGGCGGATCATCTTCTTGGGGGTGCGCTGCCGGTACGAGCGCGGCTTGGGGCCCAGGGCGACGCCGCCGCCCGACCACTGCGGGGAGCGGGTCGACCCCTGCCGGGCCCGGCCCGTCCCCTTCTGGCGGAAGGGCTTGGCCCCGCCGCCCGACACCTCGGCCCGGGTGCGCGTCGACTGGGTGCCGGCCCGGGCCGCGGCCAGCTGGGCGGTGATGACCTGGTGGAGCAGGGCGACGTTGGGGACGACGCCGAAGATCTGGGGGTCGAGGGCGACGGTGTCGATCACCGTGCCGTCGATGCGGCGGCGGGCGACGACCCGGCGCTCGGGCTCGGGGCGGGGCCGGCGCAGCGGGGCCGGCACGGCGGGGACGGTCACGCTCATGACCGGCTCACCGCGTTGGAGCCCTTCACGGTGTCGCGCAGTACGACCATGCCGCCACGGGGCCCCGGCACCGCCCCGCGCACGAGGATCAGCTCGCGCTCCGGGTCTGCCTGCACCACCTCGAGGTTGAGGGTGGTGACCTGGTGCCCGCCCATGCGGCCCGCCATGCGCGTGCCCTTGAACACCCGGGCCGGCGTGGCGCAGGCGCCGATGGAGCCGGGCGAGCGGTGCTTCTTGTGGTTGCCGTGGGCGGCGCCCTGGCCCTTGAAGTTGTGGCGCTTCATGGCCCCGGCGAAGCCCTTGCCCTTGGACACGGCGATGGCGTCCACCCGCTCACCGGCGGTGAGGAGGTCGGCGGTGAGCTGCTGGCCGACCTCGAAGCCGCTGGCGTCGTCGATGCGCAGCTCCACCAGGTGCCGCCCGGGCTCGACGCCGGCGGCCGCGAAGTGGCCCTGCTCGGGCTTGTTCAGGCTCGAGGCCCGGCGGACCCCCCAGGTGACCTGGAGTGCGGAGTACCCCTCGCGCTCGAGCGTCTTCACCTGGACCACGCGCATGGGCGCGACCTTCAGGACCGTCACCGGCACGGCGCGGTTGTGCTCGTCCCAGACCTGGGTCATGCCGACCTTCTCGCCGACGATCGCCTTGGTCGCCACTGTGGGTGGGGTCCTTCCGTCCTCGTGCTGGGGCGGCCGCCGTCGGGCGGCACGCCTGGTTCGGTTCTACGGCGCCGTCGCCGGCGCCCGGTTTCCATGCCAACGCTCCGCCCGGGGATCCGGAGCGGAGCGCGTGCCAGGTTCTGCCCCGAGGTCCCCACCGGGCGAGCCCGGCAGGCGCTCGGAGACGTCGAAACGGTTCAACCGGGCCGAAATCGGCCCGACCTGCGACGTTACACCATGGTTCGGAGGCCTGCCAGCCGGATTCGCCCCTTCGGACAGGGCGGGCGCGGCAGGGTCAGACGTTCTGGATCTTGATCTCGATGTCGACGCCGGCGGGCAGGTCGAGGCGCTGCAGGGAGTCGACGGTCTTGGGCGTGTGCTCCACGATGTCGACGAGGCGCTTGTGCACCTGCATCTCGAAGTGCTCGCGGCTGTCCTTGTACTTGTGCGGCGAGCGGATCACCGTGTAGCGGTGCCGCTCGGTGGGCAGTGGCACGGGGCCCTGCACCTTGGCCTGCGTCCGCAGGACCGTCTGCACGATCTTCTCGGTCGACTGGTCGAGGACCTCGTGGTCGTAGGCCTTCAACCTGATCCGGATCTTCTGGCGCGATGCGTCGGCCACGGTCGTTCTCCGTTCCCTGTCCGTCCGCGCGCCCTGATCCCTACTTCAGGATCTTGGTGACGCGACCGGAGCCCACGGTGCGGCCACCCTCGCGGATGGCGAACAGCAGGCCCTCGTCCATGGCGATCGGCTTCTGGAGCTCGACGGTCATCTCGGTGTTGTCGCCGGGCATGACCATCTCCGTCCCCTCGGGGAGGGTGATGGAACCGGTCACGTCGGTGGTCCGGAAGTAGAACTGCGGACGGTAGTTGTTGAAGAACGGCTTGTGGCGGCCGCCCTCCTCCTTGGTGAGCACGTAGACGTTCGCCTCGAAGTTCGTGTGGGGGGTGATGGACCCCGGCTTGGCCAGGACCTGGCCGCGCTCGACGTCCTCCTTCTTCGTGCCGCGCAGGAGGGCGCCGATGTTGTCGCCGGCCCGGCCCTCGTCGAGGAGCTTGCGGAACATCTCGACACCGGTGACCACGGTCTTCTGGGTCGCCCGCAGCCCGACGATCTCGATCTCCTCGCCCACCTTGACCTGCCCCTGCTCCACCTTGCCGGTCACGACGGTGCCGCGGCCGGTGATGGACATGACATCCTCGATGGGCATCAGGAAGGGCTTGTCGATGGGACGCTCGGGCTCGGGGATGTAGTTGTCCACGGCGTCCATGAGCTCGAGGATCTTGGGCGTCCACTCGGCGTCGCCCTCGAGCGCCTTCAGGGCGCTCACCCGGATGACCGGTACGTCGTCGCCGGGGAAGTCGTACTGCGTGAGCAGCTCGCGGACCTCGAGCTCGACGAGGTCGAGGAGCTCCTCGTCGTCGACCATGTCGGCCTTGTTGAGCGCCACCACGATGTGAGGCACGCCCACCTGGCGGGCGAGCAGGACGTGCTCACGCGTCTGGGGCATGGGGCCGTCGGCCGCCGAGACGACCAGGATGGCGCCGTCGACCTGGGCGGCGCCGGTGATCATGTTCTTGATGTAGTCGGCGTGGCCGGGCATGTCGACGTGCGCGTAGTGGCGCTTGTCCGTCTCGTACTCCACGTGGGCGATCGAGATGGTGATCCCGCGCTGCTTCTCCTCGGGGGCCTTGTCGATCTGGTCGAAGGGCGTGAACGCGACGTTGGGGTTCTTCTCGGACAGGACCTTGGTGATGGCCGCGGTCAGCGTGGTCTTGCCATGGTCGATATGCCCCATCGTCCCGATGTTGACGTGAGGCTTCGAGCGCTCGAACTTCTGCTTGGCCATGCTGTCGCTCCGGCTCCCTGTCTCCGGCGGCACCCCCTCGGGGACCGCCTGCTTGCTGTGTCTGGTCGTTCCTGCGGTGCTGCGTCGGCGTGCTGTGCGAGCGCCGCTACTCGCCTCGTGCCCGGGCGACGATCTCGCGGGCGATCGAGTCGGGGACCTCGTGGTATGCGCTGAACTGCATCGTGTACGTGGCCCGCCCCTGGGTCCGCGACCGCAGGTCGGTAGCGTAGCCGAACATGTCGGCCAGCGGCACGAGCGCCCGCACGACCTGGCTGGTGCCCCGCTGCTCCATGCCCTCCACCTTCCCCCGCCGGGAGGACAGGTCGCCGATGACGTCGCCCATGTGCTCCTCGGGGGTCACCACCTCGACGGCCATGACCGGCTCGAGCAGCACCGGGCTGGCCCGGCGGGCCGCCTCCTTGACCGCCAACGAGCCGGCGATCTTGAAGGCCATCTCCGAGGAGTCGACGTCGTGGTACGAGCCGTAGGTGAGGTTCACCCGGACGTCGACCATGGGGTAGCCGGCCAGGACCCCGTTCGTGAGGGCCTCCTGGATCCCGGCGTCCACGGCGGGGATGTACTCCTTGGGGATGACGCCCCCGGTGATCTTGTCCACGAACTCGTAGCCGCCGCCCGGGCCGGTGGGCTCCAGGGCGATCACCACGTGCCCGTACTGGCCCCGGCCGCCGGTCTGGCGGACGTAGCGGCCCTCGACCTTCTCCACGGGTTTGCGGATGGTCTCGCGGTAGGCGACCTGGGGCTTGCCCACGTTGGCGTCGACGGAGAACTCCCGCAGCATGCGGTCCACGAGGACCTCGAGGTGGAGCTCGCCCATGCCCGAGATCACGGTCTGGCCGGTCTCCTCGTCGGTCCGCACCCGGAAGGTGGGGTCCTCCTCGCTCAGCGCGAACAGGGCCTTGCCCAGCTTGTCCTGGTCGGCCTTGGTCTTCGGCTCGACAGCCACGTGGATGACGGGCTCGGGGAACTCGAGGGTCTCGAGCAGGATGGAGTGGCCCGGGTCGGTGAGGGTGTCACCCGTCGTGGTGTCCTTCAGGCCCACCGCCGCCACGATGTCGCCGGTGAAGATGGCGTCCTTGTCCTCGCGGTGGTTGGCGTGCATCTGGAGGATCCGGCCCACCCGCTCCTTGCGGTCCTTGGTGGAGTTGACGATGGTCGAGCCCTTGGACAGGGTCCCCGAGTAGACCCGCAGGTACGTGAGCTTGCCGACGTAGGGGTCGGTCATGATCTTGAAGGCGAGGGCCGAGAAGGGCTCGGCGTCGTCCGCCTTGCGCTCGATGGGCTCGCCCTTCTTGGTGGTCCCCACGGCGGCCGGCACGTCGAGGGGGCTCGGCAGGTAGTCGACCACGGCGTCGAGGAGGGGCTGGACGGCCTTGTTCTTGAAGGCCGACCCGCACAGGATCGGGACGACCTCGCTGGCGATGGTGGCCTTGCGCAGGGCGTGGCGCAGGTCCTCCTCGGTGATCGGCTCGTCGCCGACGTACTTCTCCATGATCGTGTCGTCGTAGTTCGACAGCACGTCGACGAGCTGGTGGCGGGCGTCGGTGGCCTCGGTGGCGAGGTCGGCGGGCACGTCCTCGACCTTCCACTTCTCGCCCATGTCGTCCGCCCACACCAGGGCCTTCATGGCGAGCAGGTCGACGATCCCGTGGAACCCGCCCTCCACGCCGATGGGGAGCTGGATGACCGCCGGGTTGGCGTCGAGGCGGTCCCGGATCATGTCCACGGCCCGGCCGAAGTCGGCGCCGATCCGGTCCATCTTGTTCACGAAGCAGATGCGGGGCACCGAGTACTTGTTGGCCTGGCGCCACACGGTCTCGGTCTGGGGCTCCACCCCGGCCACGGCGTCGAACACGGCCACGGCACCGTCGAGCACGCGCAGCGAGCGCTCCACCTCGACGGTGAAGTCCACGTGCCCGGGGGTGTCGATGATGTTGATCCAGTGGTCACGCCACTTGCAGGTGGTGGCGGCCGAGGTGATGGTGATGCCCCGCTCCTGCTCCTGGACCATCCAGTCCATGGTGGCGGCGCCCTCGTGGACCTCGCCGATCTTGTAGTTCTTGCCCGTGTAGTAGAGGATCCGCTCGGTCGTCGTGGTCTTGCCCGCGTCGATGTGGGCCATGATCCCGATGTTGCGGGTCCGGGCGAGCGGGAACTCTCGGATGGGGCGTGCGTCGGCCATGGTGCTGTGCTCTCAGGTCGTTCGTGGATGGGGCCCGGCCGGAACGGCGATGCCCGCCGGGCGGCGTCGCACTACCAGCGGTAGTGGGCGAAGGCCTTGTTGGACTCGGCCATCTTGTGCATGTCCTCCCGGCGCTTCACCGCCGCGCCGGTGCCGTTGGCGGCGTCGAGGACCTCGTTGGCGAGGCGCTCGGCCATCGTCTTCTCGCGGCGCTGGCGGGAGAACCCGACCAGCCACCGGATGGCCAGGGTGGTCGCCCGGCGGGGCCGGACCTCGACGGGGACCTGGTAGGTGGCGCCACCCACGCGGCGGCTCTTCACCTCGAGCTCGGGGCGGGTGTTCTCCACGGCGCGTTTGAGGATCGACACGGGGTCGCCACCGGTCTTGTCGCGCACCACGTCGAGCGCCTGGTACACGACGCGCTCGGCCAGGGTGCGCTTGCCGCGCGACAGGACCTTGTTGACCACCTGGGTGACCAGCACCGACCGGAAGACCGGGTCGGGGGCGAGCTCGCGTCGGGCGGCGGGGCCGTTGCGGGGCACCTCAGGACTCCTTCTTGGCGCCGTAGCGCGACCGTGCCTGGTTGCGCTCGCGGACCCCGGCGGCGTCGAGCGCGCCCCGGATCACCTTGTAGCGCACACCGGGCAGGTCCTTCACCCGGCCGCCGCGCACGAGGACGATGGAGTGCTCCTGGAGGTTGTGGCCCACCCCGGGGATGTACGCGCTGACCTCGATGCCGCTCGTCAGCCGCACGCGGGCCACCTTGCGCAACGCCGAGTTCGGCTTCTTGGGCGTGGTGGTGAAGACGCGCGTGCACACGCCGCGACGCTGCGGGGCGCCCTTGAGCGCCGGCGTCTTCGTCTTCGTCTGCTTCGATGCCCGCCCCTTGCGGACGAGCTGCTCGATCGTGGGCACGCGTGACCTCTGGCCGTTTTCTGGACGGGGAACTACTCGGGGGACCTGCCGGGCGCGCCACCCAGGGACGACGCGCCGCGCGAGCAGGCAATGGTAGAGCCTACCGTGGCTCCTGGGCAATCGCGCCGGGCGTGGCGGGGCCGTCCACCGGTCAGGCCCCGGCCTCGAGCTGGCCGTTGCCGTCCACACCGTGGCCGCCGCCGTCCGGGTCGGGGGAGGCCGGCGCGCCGTTGCCGGAGCCGGCGTCGAGCGCGCCCCATCCCAACGAGCTCCCGCCGGGCTCGGCGTAGTCGCCGTAGGCGCCCTCGCCGTATCCGGGCCGGCGGAACCCCGGCTCGCCGAAGCCGCCCTCGTCGGACCCGCTGGGCCCGCCGACGTCGCGCAGCCAGGCGGCGAGGTCCTCGGTCTCCTCGTCGAAGCCGTAGGAGCGCAGCGACACCCCGGCGGCGTCGGGCAGGTCCACGACGATGTCGCGGTAGCGCTCCATGCCCGTGCCGGCGGGGATCAGCTTGCCGATGATGATGTTCTCCTTCAAGCCGAAGAGCTGGTCCGACTTGCCCTCGATGGCGGCCTCGGTGAGCACCCGGGTGGTCTCTTGGAAGGAGGCCGCCGACAGCCACGAGTCCGTGGCCAGCGAGGCCTTGGTGATGCCCATGAGCTCGGGGCGGCCCTCGGCCGGGCGCTTGCCCTCCTGCACCAGGCTCCGGTTGACCTCGGCGTAGATCTGGGCGTCGACGCGCTCGCCGGGGAGGAAGGGGGCGTCGCCGGGCTCCGCCACCAGGACGCGGCGCAGCATCTGGCGCACGATCAGCTCGATGTGCTTGTCGTGGATGGAGACGCCCTGGTCCCGGTAGACCTTCTGGACCTCCTCGACCAGGTACTGCTGGGTCTCGCGGATGCCCTTGACCTCGAGCAGCTCCTTGGGGTCCTTCGGGCCCTCGACCAGGGCGTCGCCGGCGGCCACCTCCTGGCCCGCGGTCACCTCGAGGTGCGCCCGGGCCGACACCAGCACCGACTCCTCGGTGCCGTCGTCGGCCACCACCGTGATGCGCCGGCCGCCCTCCTCGTCCTCGAGGCGGGCCGTGCCGGAGTAGTGGGCGAGCACCGCGGCGCCCTTGGGCGTGCGGGCCTCGAACAGCTCCACCACGCGGGGCAGGCCGTGGGTGATGTCCTCGCCCACGACACCGCCGGTGTGGAAGGTCCGCATGGTCAGCTGGGTGCCGGGCTCACCGATGGACTGCGCGGCGATGACCCCCACGGCCTCGCCCAGCTCGATGATGCGCCGCGTGGCCAGGGACTGGCCGTAGCAGGTGGCGCACACGCCGTGCTCGGACTCGCACGTGAGCACGGAGCGCACCCGGATCCGGTCGACGCCGGCGTCCTCGCGCACCCGGGCCACCAGGTCGTCGTCGAGCAGGGTGCCCGCGGGCAGGGTCCCGTCGGCCAGCACGGCGTCCTCGGCCAGGACCCGGCCGTAGGCGCGGGTCTCGAGGTAGGAGCGCTTGCCGGCCTCGTCGGGCACCACGTCGTCGAGCCAGATGCCGCGCGAGGTCTCGCAGTCGTCGATGCGGACGATGAGCTCCTGGGCGACGTCGACGAGCCGCCGGGTCAGGTACCCGGAGTCGGCCGTGCGCAGGGCGGTGTCGGCCAGGCCCTTGCGGGCGCCGTGGGTGGAGATGAAGTACTCCAGCACCGACAGGCCCTCACGGAACGAGGACTTGATGGGGCGGGGGATCATCTCGCCACGGGGGTTCGACACCAGGCCCTTCATGCCGGCGATCTGGCGGATCTGCTGGGAGTTCCCCCGGGCGCCGGAGTCCACCATCATGTCGAGCGGGTTGAAGGCGATGGCCGACAGGGTCTTCTCCATGGCCCGCCCCACCTCGGAGGTGGCCGACGTCCAGATCTCGATCTCCTTCTGGCGCCGCTCGTCGTCGGTGATGATGCCCCGCTTGAACTGGGTCTCCGCCTTCTCCGCCTCGCGCTCGTAGCGGTCGAGGATGGCCCGCTTCTCCGGCGGGGTGCGCACGTCGTCGATGGAGATGGTGAGGCCCGACTGCGACGCGAACCGGAACCCGAGCGCCTTGATGCGGTCGAGGCTCTCGGCCACGATGTGCTTGGGCTCGTCGGCCGACACCTCCTCGACGATGCCGCCGATGGGCGTGGAGCGCTTGCCCACGATGTCGTTGACGAAGCGGAACCCCTTCGGGAGCGCGCTGTTGAAGAACACGCGCCCGGGGGTGGTCTCTATGGAGAGCACCTCCTCGGTGTCGGGGTCGGCGCCCAGGGCCTTGGCCAGCGCCGTGTGCATCGAGGACCCGAGCGTGGTGCGCAGGACGATCTTGGCGTGCAGGTCGATGTCACCCTCGTCGAAGGCGCGCTCGACCTCGTAGGCGTGCCGGAAGACGTGGCCCTCGCCCTTGGCCCCGTCGACCATGAGGGTGAGGTAGTACGCCCCGAACACCATGTCCTGGGTCGGCACCGTGATGGGGCGGCCCGTGGCCGGCGACAGGATGTTGTTGGCCGACAGCATGAGGACGCGTGCCTCGGCCTGGGCCTCCGCCGACAGCGGCAGGTGGACCGCCATCTGGTCGCCGTCGAAGTCGGCGTTGAAGGCCGTGCACACGAGCGGGTGGACCTGGATGGCCTTGCCCTCGACCAGGACCGGCTCGAAGGCCTGGATGCCGAGGCGGTGGAGGGTGGGGGCCCGGTTGAGCAGCACCGGGTGCTCCTTGATGACGCCCTCCAGGACGTCCCACACCTGCGGCCGGCGGCGCTCGACCATGCGCTTGGCGGACTTGATGTTCTGGGCCAGCTCCAGGTCGACCAGGCGCTTCATGACGAACGGCTTGAACAGCTCGAGCGCCATCAGCTTGGGCAGGCCGCACTGGTGCAGCAGGAGGTTGGGGCCGATGACGATGACCGAACGGCCCGAGTAGTCGACGCGCTTGCCGAGGAGGTTCTGGCGGAACCGCCCCTGCTTGCCCTTCAGCATGTCCGACAGGCTCTTCAGGGGCCGGTTGCCCGGGCCCGTGACCGGCCGGCCGCGGCGGCCGTTGTCGAACAGGGCGTCGACGGCCTCCTGGAGCATGCGCTTCTCGTTGTTGATGATGATCTCGGGGGCGCCCAGGTCGAGCAGGCGCTTCAGCCGGTTGTTGCGGTTGATGACCCGGCGGTACAGGTCGTTCAGGTCGGACGTGGCGAAGCGGCCGCCGTCGAGCTGCACCATGGGGCGCAGGTCGGGCGGGATCACGGGGACGACCTCGAGGATCATGGCGCGGGGGTCGTTGGCCCGGCGGCCGTGGTCGTCACGCCGGTTGAACGCCGTGACGATCTTCAGCCGCTTGATGGCCTTCTGCCGGCGCTGGGCGGACAGCGGGCGCCGCCCGTCGGCGGCGTCGATGGCCTCCCGGAGCTTGGTCTCCTCGGAGTCGAAGTCGATGCGGTCGATGAGCCGGGCGATGGCCTCGGCCCCCATGCCGCCCTCGAAGTAGTCGTCGTAGCGGATCTTGAGCTCCCGCCACAGCAGCTCGTCCTCGATGATCTTGCGGGCGAAGAGGTCCCGGAACTCGTCGAAGGCGCGCTTGGCGAGGTCGATGTCGGCCTCGGCGCGCTCGCGCACCGACCCGATCTCCTTCTCCGCCAGGCGCTGGCGGGCTTTGATCTCGGCTTCCTTGGCGCCGCCCGACTCCAGGTCGGCCAGCTCCTTCTCGAGGTCCTTGAAGCGGCGGTCGATCTCGAGGTCGCGCTGGCGCTCGAGCTGGGTGACCTCCTCGGCGAGCTCGCTCTCCAGGGCGGAGAGGTCCTCGTGACGGCGGTCGTCGTCGACCCAGGTGACGAGGTTGGCGGCGAAGTAGATGACCTTCTCGAGCTGCTTGGCCTTCAGCTCCTCGCGGGCCTCGGTGCCCATGAGCAGGTACGCCAGCCAGCTGCGCGTCCCGCGCAGGTACCAGATGTGGACCACGGGGGCGGCCAGCTCGATGTGGCCCATGCGCTCGCGCCGGACCTTCGAGCGCGTGACCTCCACGCCGCAGCGCTCACAGATGATCCCCCGGAAGCGGACGCGCTTGTACTTGCCGCAGTAGCACTCCCAGTCCTTGGTCGGGCCGAAGATCTTCTCGCAGAACAGCCCGTCCTTCTCCGGGCGCAGGGTCCGGTAGTTGATGGTCTCGGGCTTCTTGACCTCGCCGTTGGACCAGGAACGGATGGACTCCGCCGTAGCCAGCCCGATCCGGAGCTGGTCGAAATTGTTGACGTCCAGCACGGCTAGAAGCTCCTCTCCGCAGCGCGGCGCTCGTCTTCCTCGTCCGACCCGCGTTCGGGACGGCTGATGTCGATGCCCAGCTCCTCGGCCGTCCGGAAGACGTCCTCGTCGAGCTCTCGCATCTCGATCTCCTCACCGGTGGTCGACAGCACCTCGACGTTGAGGCACAGCGACTGCATCTCCTTGATGAGCACCTTGAAGCTCTCCGGGATGCCCGGCTCGGGGATGTTCTCCCCCTTGACGATGGCCTCGTAGACCTTCACCCGGCCGAGGACGTCGTCGGACTTGATGGTGAGCAGCTCCTGCAGGGCGTAGGCGGCGCCGTAGGCCTCGAGGGCCCAGACCTCCATCTCGCCGAAGCGCTGCCCGCCGAACTGGGCCTTCCCACCCAGGGGCTGCTGGGTGATCATCGAGTACGGGCCGGTCGAGCGGGCGTGGATCTTGTCGTCCACGAGGTGGGCGAGCTTCAGGATGTAGACGTAGCCCACCGAGATGGGGTTGTCGTAGCGCTCGCCCGTCCGCCCGTTGTACAGCGCCGCCTTGCCGTCGGGGCCGATGAGACGGTCGCCGTCGGCCGAGTCGGAGTGCAGCCGCTCGAACAGCTTCCTGATGGTGGGGTGCCGCCCGGCGTCCTCCTCCTCGTCCCAGTGGGCGCCGTCGAATGCGGGCGTCGACACCCATACGGCCGGGTCGGTGCGCGGCCGTGTCTTGGTGCCCTGCCCCGGGTCCGGGTCCGGCTCGACGCCGTCGCCGTCCCAGCCCCAGCGGGCCGCGTAGCCGAGGTGCGACTCGAGCACCTGGCCCACGTTCATCCGGCTGGGCACGCCCAGCGGGTTCAGGATGATGTCGACGGGGGTCCCGTCGGAGAGGTACGGCATGTCCTCGACCGGGAGGATCTTGGAGATGACGCCCTTGTTGCCGTGGCGGCCGGCGAGCTTGTCGCCCTCGGAGATCTTGCGCTTCTGGGCCACGTACACCCGCACCAGCTGGTTCACCCCGGGGGGCAGCTCGTGGGAGTCCTCCCGCGAGAACACCCGGACGTCGATCACCTTGCCCGACTCGCCGTGGGGCACCTTGAGCGACGTGTCGCGGACCTCGCGGGCCTTCTCGCCGAAGATGGCGCGCAGGAGGCGCTCCTCGGGGGTCTGCTCGGTCTCGCCCTTGGGGGTCACCTTGCCGACGAGCACGTCGCCCGCGTCGACCTCGGCCCCGATGCGGATGATGCCGCGCTCGTCGAGGTCGGCGAGGATCTCCTCCGACAGGTTCGGGATGTCCCGGGTGATCTCCTCGGCGCCGAGCTTGGTGTCCCGGGCGTCGACCTCGTGCTCCTCGATGTGGATGGAGGTGAGCACGTCGTCGCGCACGAGGCGCTCCGACAGGATGATGGCGTCCTCGTAGTTGTAGCCCTCCCACGGCATGAAGGCGACGAGGAGGTTCTTCCCGAGCGCCAGCTCGCCGTTGTGGGTGGCGGACCCGTCGGCCAGGACGTCGTTGGCCCCGACCCGCTGGCCCTCGTCCACGATGACCTTCTGGTTGATCGACGTGTTCTGGTTGGACCGGCGGAACTTGGCCAGGGTGTAGCGCCTGCGGCCGAGATCGTGGCCGAGGCGGTCGCGCTGGCCGGCCTTGTACTCCACCACGATGTGGTCGCCCGAGACCTCGGCCACGGTCCCCTCGCCCTCGGAGAGCAGCACGTCACCGGCGTCCTGGGCGGCCCGGGCCTCGACCCCGGTGCCGATGTACGGCGCCTCGGGGACGACGAGCGGGACGGCCTGCTTCTGCATGTTGGCGCCCATCAGGGCCCGGTTGGCGTCGTCGTGCTCGACGAAGGGGATCAGCGCGGTGGACACCGACACGATCTGCTTGGGCGAGACGTCCATGAGGTCGACCTCGGCCGGCGGCACGTAGTCGATCTCGCTGGTGGTGCCGTAGGACGTCGAGGTGGCACCCACGCGCACACCCGCGCCCTGCGGGCCACGGCGGACGAGCACGCGCTCGTCGACGAAACGGCCGCGCTCGTCGAGCTTGGCGTTCGCCTGGGCGATGACGTGCTCCTCCTCCTCGTCGGCGGCCAGGTAGACGATCTCGTCGCTCACCCGCCCGTCCACGACGCGGCGGTAGGGGGTCTCGATGAAGCCGTACTCGTTGACCCGGGCGTAGGTGGCGAGGGCGCCGATGAGGCCGATGTTCGGGCCCTCGGGCGTCTCGATGGGGCACATGCGCCCGTAGTGGGAGCTGTGCACGTCACGGACCTCGAAGCCGGCCCGCTCACGGGAGAGGCCGCCGGGCCCGAGGGCCGAGAGCCGCCGCTTGTGGGCCAGGCCCGACAGCGGGTTGTTCTGGTCCATGAACTGGCTCAGCTGGCTGGTCCCGAAGAACTCCTTGATCGCCGCCACTACGGGCCGGATGTTGATCAGGGTCTGGGGGGTGATGGCCTCGACGTCCTGGGTGGTCATGCGCTCGCGGACCACCCGCTCCATCCGGGACAGCCCCACGCGGACCTGGTTCTGGATGAGCTCGCCCACCGACCGGATCCGGCGGTTGGCGAAGTGGTCCTGGTCGTCGATCCGGTACCCCGACTCGCCGTCGGCGAGGTGGAGCATGTAGGTGGCGGTGGCGAGGATCTCCGAGGGGCTCAGCACGCCCTGGTCGGGGGCGGGCCGCTCGAGGTCGATGTCGAGGATGCTCGAGACCCGCTCGATCTCGGGGCCGAGCTTCCGGTTGAGCTTGTAGCGGCCCACCCGGGTCAGGTCGTAGCGCTTGGGGTTGAAGAAGGCGTTCTCGAAGTAGGCGCGGGCGGCCTCGGCCGACAGCGGCTCGCCGGGGCGGGCCCGCTTGTAGATCTCGAGGAGGGCCTCCTCGCGGGTGGGGGCGAGCTCGCGCTCCTTCTCCCACTGGCCCTCGAGGAAGTCGAAATGGCGGACGAACCGGTTGAGGAACCCCTCGTCCTCGTAGCCGAGCGCCCGCAGCAGCACGAACAGCGACAGACGGCGCTTGCGGGCCACGCGGGCGCCCGCGGTGACGTCCTTCGACGGCTTGGCCTCGACGTCGAACTCGATCCACTCGCCGCGGTAGGGGTGGACGGTCCCGGTGACGATGGTCTTGGCGTCGCGGCCGGGCTGGAAGATGACGCCCGGGGACCGCACCAGCTGGCTCACCACGACTCGCTCGGTGCCGTTGATGATGAAGGTGCCCTTGTCCGTCATCATCGGGAAGTCCCCCATGAAGACGGTCTGCTCCTTGATCTCCCCCGTCTGCGCGTTCATGAACCGCGCCCGGACGAACACGGGTGCGGCGTAGGTCATGTCCTTCTCCTTGCACTCCTCCTCCTGGAACTTCGGAGGCGGGCGCAGGTCGGGGTCGGACGGGTCGTACTCGAGCTCCAGGCTCAGCTGGCCGGTGAAGTCCTCGATCGGGCTGATGTCGGCGAACGCCTCGGCCAGACCCTTGTCCAGGAACCAGCGGAACGAGTCCCGCTGGATGGCGATGAGGTCCGGCAGGCGCAGGACCTCATCGAGGTTGGCGAACGAGAAGCGTTCCGGGCTCTTGGACCGTGGAGACAACGGTCGACTCCTCCCAGGTGAGGTGACAGGCGGGCAGTGACAGGACTGGAGCGACGGGGCTGGACGACGGGACCTCCCCGGAGGGCCCGGGACGGGACGGCAGGGACGGGACGGCTACGGGGTGGAGCGGGTGACGGACGGGGGGACGGCGATGATCAGTCCTGCGGCGCAGGCGCGCTGGCGCGCGTCATCCCGCCGGAATTGGCAGGGGTGGCGCGAAAGCAGGGGCACGGCAACCGCACAGCATACGCGCGCGCGCCGTGTGAAGCAACCCCTTCCGGAGCTGCCACGGACAGGCTACGGACGGGCCAGGGTGCAGTCAAGCACCTGCGCCCGCCGAGCCGGCCCCCCCTACTTGACCTCGACGGTCGCCCCTGCCTCTTCGAGCTGGGCCTTCGCCTTGGCGGCGTCGTCCTTGGACACCCGCTCCAGCACCGGCTTGGGCGCCGAGTCCACCAGGTCCTTGGCCTCCTTGAGCCCGAGGCTGGTGAGGGACCGGACCTCCTTGATGACCTGGATCTTCTTGTCGCCCGCCGCCGTGAGGACCACGTCGAACTCGGACTGCTCCTCGTCGCCACCGCCGGCGTCACCACCGCCGGCCGCCGGGGCGGCGGCCACGGCGACGGGGGCGGCCGCGGTCACGCCGAACTTCTCCTCGAACTCCTTCAACAGCTCGGACAGCTCGAGGACGGTGAGGCTGGCGATCCCCTCGAGAATGTCGTCTTTGCTCAACTTCGTGGCCATCGTGGATCTGCTCCTTTTGGGTTGCTCGACTGGGTGCTGGTGGTTCGGGGCGTGCCGGGGGCCTCAGCCCTCGGTGGTCTCGGCCTCGACGGCCGGCGCCTCCTGCTCGGTCTCGGTGGCCGGGGCCTCCGCGGCCGGCGCCCCGGCGGTCTCGACGGCCGGGGCCTCGGCGGTCTCTGCGGACGGGGCTTCCGCGGCCGGCGCCTCGGCGGCCGGGGTCTCGACGGCCGGGGTCTCGACGGACGGGGCCTCTGCCGGCACGCCTCCTCGCTCGTCGACCAGGGCCGAGAGCCCGTAGGCCAGGTTGCGTGGCAGCGCCTGCAGTAGGCCAGCCAGCTGCTGCAGCGGTGCGGCGATCGCCCCCGCGATCTGGGCCAGGAGCTGCTCGCGCGACGGCAGGTCGGCCAGCACCGTCAGGTCCTGGGCCGACAGGTAGCCCTCGCCGTAGAGCCCGCCCTTGATCACCAGGTTCGGTGAGGTGCGGGCGTAGTCCCGCAGCGCCTTGGCCACGGCACTGACCTCACCCGACACGAAGGCGATGGCCGTGGGCCCCTCGAGCAGGGGTGCCAGCGACTCGTGGCTCCCTCCGGCGATGGCCAGCTTGACCAGGGTGTTCTTGTAGACCTTGTAGTCGCCGCCCACCACCCGGAGGGCGCGGCGCAGGTCGGCCAGCTGGGCCACGGAGAGCCCGCGGTACTCGGTGAGGATGGCGGCGTCGGCGGCGTCGAGGCGCTCGCGCACCTCGGTGACCACGGCCACCTTCTCGGCCCTTGGCTTGTCCATCATCGGCTCCCGTGCTCGGAACGGTGCGGCACCGCTCACCTGCTGCCGTCACCGCATCCGCCGAGCAGGGCCGACGGCCCCACCGAGCTTCGCGTTCGTCGCCTCGTCAGGTGGGCCCGGAGGCCCCTTGGACGCCACGGAGGCGCACCGGAGGTCTGCAGCGACGGCAAGTTCTCGATCTGTGTGCCGGCCCTCGGGCCGACGGCGCAATCTACACGCTGGACCGCACGCCTCCCACCGAGGCGGCGAGACCCCCTACGCCGAGGCGGCGAGGTCCTCGTCGAGCTCTCGGGCCCGGGCCGGGTCGATGCGGATGCCGGGGCCCATCGTGGAGGAGATCGTGACGGCGCGCAGGTAGCGGCCCTTGGACGCGGCCGGCTTCGCCCGCATGAGCTCCTCGATCACGGCGTGGACGTTCTGGAGCAGCTGCTCGCGCGTGAAGGAGGCCTTGCCCACCCGCACGTGCACGTTGCCGACCTTGTCGGTGCGGTACTCGACCCTGCCGCCCTTGAACTCGGCGACGGCCTTGCCGACGTCGGTCGTGACCGTCCCGGTCTTCGGGTTCGGCATGAGGCCGCGGGGCCCGAGCACGCGTCCGAGCTTGCCCACCTGGCCCATCAGGTCGGGCGTGGCGATGGCCACGTCGAAGTCGAGGAACCCGGCCTCGACCCGGGCCACCAGATCGTCGGCGCCGACCTCGTCGGCTTCGGCCGCCCTGGCCTCGGCGGCGGCCTCGCCGGCGGCGAACACCACGACCCGGGCCGTCCGGCCCGTCCCCGCCGGCAGGCTCAGGGTGCCCCGGACGATCTGGTCGGCCTTGCGGGGGTCCACGCCGAGCCGGACCGCGAGCTCGGCAGTCTCGTCGAAGGACGCCGAAGCCGTCTCCTTCACGAAGTCCACCGCCTCGGAAGGCGAGTAGAGATGCTGCCGGTCGAAGCGCTCGAGCGCGGCCTGGTATTTCTTGCCCTTGTGCACGTCGGGGCTCCTCCTCGTCGTTTCGTGTGCCGCCGGGCCTCAGCCCTCGACGGCGATGCCCATCGACCGTGCCGTGCCGGCGACCTGTCGTTTGGCGGCATCGATGTCGGCCGTGTTGAGGTCGGGCAGCTTGACCGTGGCGATCTGGGTGACCTGAGCGTCGGTGATCGACCCGGCCCGCTCCCGGCCCGTGGCCGTGGCGCCCTTGTCGATACCGGCCGCCTCCCTGATGAGTGCCGGGGTCGGGGGGGTCTTCAGGACGAAGGAGAACGAGCGGTCCTCGTAGATGGTGATCTCGACGGGCACGATCGTGCCCCGCTGGTTCTCCGTGGCGGCGTTGTACTGCTTGCAGAACTCCATGGTCTGCACGCCGTGCGGGCCGAGCGCCGTGCCGACCGGCGGCGCGGGCGTGGCTCCCCCCGCGGGGAGCTGGATCTTCACGACCGCGAGGGTCTTCTTCTTCTTCGGGGGCATGGCGGAGGGCCTCCTGCGGGCCTAGAGCTTGGCGACCTGGCTGAATTCGAGCTCGACCGGCGTCTCCCGGCCGAAGATGTTGACCAGCACCTTGAGCTTGAGCTGGTCCTCGTTGATCTCGTCGATCTGGCCCGAGAAGTCCGCGAACGGCCCTTCCTTCACGCGCACCGTCTCGCCCACCTCGTACTCGAGGCGGGGGCGGGTCTTCTTGATGGGCTCGGAGCCACCCTCGACCTTCACCTGCAGGATGCTCTCGACCTCACGGCGCGACAGCGGCGTGGGCTTGGTCCCGGGGCCGACGAAGCCGGTCACGCCCGGGGTGTTGCGGATCACGGACCACGAGTCGTCATCGAGGTCGCAGCGGGTCAGGAGGTAGCCGGGGAAGACCTTCTTCTGGACCACCACCTTCTTGCCGTTCTTGAACTCGACGACGTCCTCCATGGGGATCACGACCTCGAAGATCCGGTCCTCCATGTTCATCGAGACGATCCGGCTCTCGAGGTTGGACTTCACCTTGTTCTCGTAGCCGGCGTAGGTGTGCACCACGAACCAGCGCCCAGGCCGGTCGTAGGGGCTCTCCACCACGAGCGGCATGTCCTCGTCGAAGTCGTCGTCGCCCTGGCCGTTGACCCCGGCACCACCGGTCCAGCCCCCGAGGGTCGTGCCCGGGTCCGTGCCGGCCGTCGCCACGGCCTCGTCGGCGGGGGCCACGGTGTCACCGGCGTCGGCGTCGGCGTCGGCGTCCACGTCGGGCTCGGCGCTCCCCGACGGGTCGGCCGCCGCGACCTGCGCCTCCTCGAGGGCGTCGGCCGGGGCTGCGCCGGCGGCGGGGCCGTCCTCGGTCTGGAGGTCGAAATCGCTCATGACTTGAAGAGGAAGATCACCGCGTGGGAGAACGCGTAGTTCAGGACGAAGATCAGGCTGACGAGCAGCACGAGGACCAGGAAGACGATGGTGGCGGAGTTCGCCACCTCCTTCCTCGTCGGCCAGGCCACCTGTCGGAGCTCGGAGCGGACGTCCCGGAAGAAGTCCGCCACACGGCTCGTGGCCGAGGTCTCGGGCGCGGCGGTGGGCCGGGTGCGGGGCGGGGCCGTGCGCCGGGCCGCGGGAGAGCCGTCGGCCTCGATCTGGCCCTGGCGCTGCATCATGCGCTTCATCTCTCGGTTCACAGCTGTTGCACGCCTTTCGACGGCCAGATGGCAGGGCAGGAGGGACTCGAACCCCCAACCGCCGGTTTTGGAGACCGGTGCTCTACCAGTTGAGCTACTGCCCTTCGGCGGCCAGGACGCCGGTCACCGGCAAGGCGGCCATGGGGGCCGAACAGCCAGGTTACCACCGGCCGCGACGGCGCTCCCGTCGACGGCCGGCGCTCCTGGGCGCCCGGGCCGGCCCGGCGGGGCCGGTGGACCCCGGGGCCACCCCGTCGGTCAGCGGGTCTCCTTGTGGAGGGTGTGCTTGCGGTCCCAGCGGCAGAACTTGGTGAGCTCGATGCGCTCCCGGTCGTTCTGCTTGTTCTTCATGGTGATGTAGTTGCGGCGCTTGCAGACCTCGCAGGCCAGCGTCACCTGCACCCGCTTCTCGTTCTTGGCCATCGCTGCACTCCTCCTCGAACCACCCGCACGGGGCGGGCCACATGATCTCCACCTGGTAGCGGCGGCGGGACTCGAACCCGCGACCCCACGATTATGAGCCGTGTGCTCTGACCGACTGAGCTACGCCGCCAGGGGAGCCCCCTGTCGGAATCGAACCGACGACACCAGCCTTACCATGGCTGTGCTCTGCCGACTGAGCTAAGGGGGCGAGCGCGGCAACTCCGCGGCGGACGAGCCTAGTCGCGACGCGTCGACCCTCCCCCGGCCGACGGCCGGGCCGGAGGGCCCCGGAGGCTCCCGGTACCATCGGGCGATGGACGTCCGGCTCGCGCGAGTGGAGGACGCCGAGGCGATCCGGGCCATCTACAACGCCGAGGTCACGGGGTCGACCGTCACCTTCGACCTGGAGCCCCGGACAGGCGAGCAGCAGCTGGCCTGGATCGCCCACCACCAGGGGGCGCACCCCGCCATCGTCGCCGTCGAGGGCGCCACGGTCACCGGCTTCGGGTCGCTGTCGGCGTTCCGGGACCGGCCCGCCTACGCCACCACGGTGGAGGACTCCCTCTACGTGGAGCAGGGCTGGCGGGGGAAGGGCGTGGGCCGCCTCCTGCTCGCCCAGCTCGTCGATTTGGCGGGGGCCCACGGCTTCCACACCGTGATCGGGCGCGCCTCGGGGGACAACGCCGCCTCGATCGCTCTTCACCAGGCGTGCGGCTTCACCCTCGTCGGCGTCGAGCGGGAGGTGGGGCGGAAGTTCGGCCGCTGGATCGACGTGGCCGTCCTCCAGCGGATGCTCTGACCCGCCGGGGCCGGTGCGCTGGCCCGCCGGCCGGTGCTCTGGTCCGCCGACCGGTGCTCTGGGGTCCGCCGCCGGCCGCGCCGCCCGGCCCGGGAACGCGGTGCGTCAGGCCTCGGCGTAGTCGAGCGCCGCGGGCGGCTCGGCGTCGGGCCGCGAGGGGCCGCCCCGGCGGCGCCACCGCGGCAGCAGGCGCTCGCGGTCGAAGGGGGACAGGGGCACGGTCAGGATCGCCAGGCACACGAGCAGCGCCAGCGCCACTGACAAGGGGTCGGCGCTGAAGAGGTCCCCGAGCAGCTGCTTGCCCGCCGGGAGCCCGATGAACGCCGACGCGATCGACGACCCCACGATGAGGGTGCGGACCTTGCCCGTCGCCACCGGCGCTAGGAGCACGAGCCCCCACGACAGGTACCACGGCTGGACGACGGGCCCGAGGGCGACCACGAGCAGCAAGGTCAGGCCCATGGCGCGCAGCGACCCGATGCGGTCGGAACGAAGCAGCAGCCACACCCCGGCGCCCAGGGCGACGCCGAGCCCGGCGGCGCGCGTCACCGACAGCATGCCGTGCAGGGAGACGCCGAGGCCCACGAGATGCGCCAGGTCGGTCAGGAGGATCCCCACGCCCGTGGCGGGCGCCACCCACGACCGCACCGTCCCGGGCGTGGCCAGGTTGAGCACCCAGCTCCACCCGAGGCCCGTGACGAGCGACAGCGCCCCCATCACCCCACCGGCCATGAGGCCCGCCGTCACCACCGGCCGCACGCGGGCGCGCAGGGGCAGACCGGTGCCCATCCACTCCCAGCCGATGTAGAGGATGCCGAGGGCGGCCGGCACCTTCACCGCGGCGGCCAGCGCGCACAGCACGATCCCGGCGACGGGTCTCCCGCGGCGCGCCACGGCCAGGCCCGCCAGCAGCAGGCCGAGCATCAGGGCGTCGTTGTGGGCACCCCCCACGAGATGCAGGATCGTCACCGGATTGAGCACGGCGACCGTGAACGCGTAGGACGGATCTCGCCCCAGGCTGCGCGCCAGTGTCGGGACAGACAGGGCCATGAGGGCCACGCCGACGAGGGCGAGGAGCCGCAGCAGCACCAGGTTGACGAGCTCGTGGTGCATCGACACGCTCGTGAGGACGCCGTCGACCTCCATGAACAGCGGCCCGTAGGGGACGGGCGTGTTGAGCCAGAAGTGGTCGACGAGCGACACCGACGGGGCCGCCCCGAGCACGCCCGGGCCGTAGTGGTACGGGCTGATGTGGTGGCTCATCATCTCGCCCTGGGCGGCGTAGCTGTAGATGTCCTTGCTGAACAGCGGCGGCACCAGCAGCAGCGGCAGGATCCACAGCGCGGCCACGGCGACGAGCTTCCTGACCGGCACGCCCTCGACCTTGGAGAGCGTGCGGATGAGGCCGTACCAGACGCGCATGAAGAGCACGAGCCCGCCGTACACGGCGACCAGCCCGAGGAACAGCCAGTGCGACGAGCCCTGCTCCCCGACGGCGGGGACGCCGAAGAACCACGCGCCCGCCTTCTTCAGCACGAAGGGCGACCGCTGCTGCACCACGCCCGCGGTGATGGCGGTGATGGCGACGAACCCGAGGATGGCGGGGCGCACGAGCAGGCGCGAGCCGTCGCCGGCCACGGCGCCGGGCTCGAGGTCGGGGCCCACCAGTGCGCTCATGGGCCAGCGCGACCGCACCGCCTCGTCCCACACGGTCAGGCGGTTCAACAGGCGGTCGAGACCGGGGACGGCCGAGGGATCGAAGCCGCGACCGACGGCGGCCGTCCTGCCCAGTACACCCATCGCCTCGGTCCTCGTTCCCAACGTTCCGCGAGCTGGTCCGTGCCCTCGCGCCGGTGGCCGTCCCTACGCCGCCCGGGCCGGCCGCAACGAACCGGACACGTTCGTAACGGCATTGTAATGAACGGTGGAGCCCGGGCAAGTGCGCCCCGGGGGGCCGTCGGGACCCGCTGCGTGGGCCGGGAAGGATTCGAACCTTCGTAGGCTGTGCCGGCAGATTTACAGTCTGCTCCCTTTGGCCGCTCGGGCACCGACCCGCGAGGCGAGACCATACCGCGGTCGCCTCGGGGCCGAAGTGGCCCTGATCGGCCGGCACTATCGTGGTCCGCATGCCCACCTTCGACGTCGTCTCAGAGGTCGACATGCAGGAGGTCCGCAACGCCGTCGACCAGGCCAACCGTGAAGCCGGCACCCGGTTCGACTTCAAGGGGACCGACTCCGAGATCGAGCTCGGCGAGAAGGACATGGTGCTGCGCTCTTCGACCGAGGACCGACTGCGGGCACTGCACCAGGTCCTCCAGGAGAAGCTGGTCCGGCGCGAGGTGTCGCTCAAGGCGCTCGAGGACGGCAAGGTCGAGGAGGCCTCCAAGGGGACGGTCCGCCAGCGCATCGCCATCAACGCCGGGATCTCCGCCGACCACGCCAAGCGCATCAACAAGTTCGTGAAGGACCTGAACCTGAAAGGCGTGTCGTCACAGGCGCAGGGCGACCAGCTCCGGGTGTCGGGGAAGAAGCGCGACGACCTCCAGGGCGTCATCAAGGCGCTCAAGGAGCACGACTTCGGGATCCCCCTGCAGTTCCAGAACTTCCGAGACTGACGTCACGGGGCTGGAGCGGGCCGAGTCCGGGGACCGGCCGGCCGTCGGGGAGTCGGTCCGTCAGGTGCCCGCCGTGCCCGGCGCACGCACGGCTGCGCTCAGGGCTCGGCCCCTTCGACCTCCACCGCCGCCTCCACGAACAGCTCCGCCTCGGCCTGCGCCTCGAGCTCGATGACCGGGTGCACCTTGAACAGGCGGTTGAAGACCAGGAACTTCACCACCCACAGGATGGCGAAGGCACCGGTGTTCGCCCCCTCGACGAGCACCGTCCGCCCGAAGTGGTGGAGGTGGTGCACGTCACTGAGGTGCTGGGCCTGGGACGCCGTGAAGATCGACAGCGCCAGCCCGGCGGCGGACATCGTCCAGAACGGGACGACCTCCTTGAGGATGTGCGAGCGCCCGTTCTTCCCCCACGACCAGCTGCGGTTGAGGTAGTAGGCCGGGACGCTGGCCACCAGGTTGGCGAAGACCGTGCTCGGAACCTCCGTCCACAGACGCAGCACGCCGTAGACGAGGCCCAGGATGCTGAACGACACCACGGTCGAGATGACCGACACCATGGCGTAGCGGACGAGCTTCTTCCCCGTCGGAGTGTGGTACAGGCGCCACAGGCGCACCAGGGCGTCGACCATCCGGGCCAATTTAGCCGTAGCAGGCAATTAACGGCCAGGCGGCCCCCGCCCGGCCACCGGTTCCCTTACGGGAGGGCGTTCTCCCTGGCCACGGACCCGAACCACGCCGCGCTGGGCTTGGGACGGCGTTCGAAGGTCACCGGGTCCACCTCCACGAGCCCGAACCGCGGGACGTAGCCGAGCACCCACTCGAAGTTGTCCATGAGGCTCCAGTAGAAGTACCCGCGGACGTCGATGCCGTCGGCCAGGCACAGCTGCACGGCGGCGAGAGCCTCGGTCACGAAGGCCACCCGCTCGGTGTCGGCGTCGGCCGAGATCCCGTTCTCGGTCACCACGACGGGGGTGCCGCCGGTCACCTCCCAGGCGCGCCGCACGGTGGCCTCCACCGCCTGGGGCCAGTACTCGTAGCCCATCTGGGTGACGGGCACGCCCCGCTCGGGGGGAAGGACCCCGTCGGGCCCGACCCGCATCCGGGTGTAGCACTGCACCCCGACGAAGTCGTCACCGGAGGTGGCGTGCAGGTACAGGTCCTCGTTGTCCCGCCGCATCCGGTCACGGCGCTCCTCGCCGCCCGGCACGGCCTGGTAGTCCGTCATCGACAGGGTGAGGCCGACCGGGAAGTCGCCCGGCGCCGAGCGCAGGGCCTCCACCGCACCCCGGTGCGCCCGGCACAACGCCTCGTTGACGAGCCGGCGGCGCCCCGCGTCGCGCACCCCGGGCGGGAACACCTCGTGGAGGTAGCCCATCTCGGCCACGATGTTGGGCTCGTTCAGCGTGCACGCCCAGCCCACGAGGTCACCGAGGTGGGCGCCGGCGCGCTCGCAGAAGCGGGCGAAGCGCTCCGGGGCCTCGGACCACTCCCATCCGCCGCGCGCCGCCAGCCAGCGCGGAATCGTGAAGTGGTTGAAGGTCACGACGGGTGCGATGCCGAGCTCGTGGCAGCTCGCGCAGTGGCGGCGGTAGTGGTCGAGTGCGGCGCGGGACCACTCCCCGTCCTCGGGCTCGATCCGGCTCCACTCGAGCGAGAAGCGGTAGGCGTTCAGGCCCAGCGACGCCACCAACGCGATGTCCTCGGGCCACCGGTGCCACGAGTCGCAGGCATCGCCGCTGGACTCGACGCACGGCGTCCCCTCGGCGTGCTCGAAGGCCCACCAGTCGTTGTTGACGTTGCCGCCCTCGATCTGGTGGGCGGCGGTGGCTGTCCCCCACACGAAGCCCGGGGGGAAGGCGGTCGGCGGCACGGGGGACACCGTAGCTGCGGCGCCTGCCAGGATGTGGGTGTGAGCGACGCGCTGGACTTCCTGGTGAAGCTTCTCGACATCGAGCCCATCGAGGTCAACATCTTCCGCGGGGTGAGCCCCGACGAGCACCGCCAGCGGGTGTTCGGGGGCCAGGTGGCGGCCCAGGCCCTGATGGCGGCCGGGCGCACCGTGGAACGCGGCCGGGCGCACTCGCTCCACGCCTACTTCCTGCGCCCCGGCGATCCGAACGTGCCCATCCTCTACGAGGTCGACCGGATCCGCGACGGGCGCTCGTTCACCACCCGCCGCGTGGTCGCCATCCAGCACGGGCACGCCATCTTCAACCTGGCGGCCTCGTTCCACGTGCAGGAGGAGGGCCCTCTCGTCCACCAGGTGCCCATGCCGGAGGTGCCGGCGCCGGAGACGCTGCCCACGCTGCACGACCGCCTGGAGCCGTTCCGCGACCAGCTCGCCGACTGGTTCGCCCGGCCCCACCCCATCGACCAGCGGCACACGGGCGAGCTGCCCTGGATGCAGCACGAGGCGCACGACCCGGTCCAGCGGGTATGGATCAAGGCCGACGGGACGCTCCCCGACGACCCCCTGCTGCACTCGTGCGTGGCCGCCTACGCCTCGGACATGTCGCTGTTCGACACCATGCTCGCCCCCCACGACGTGCGCTGGGACGACGCCGAGTTCATGGGCGCCAGCCTCGACCACTGCATGTGGTTCCACCGGCCCTTCCGGGCCGACGAGTGGCTCCTCTACGACATGGACAGCCCGAGCGCCTACGGGGCGCGGGGGCTCGCCCGGGGATTCTTCTTCACCGGCGACGGCACCCTCGTGGTCTCCATGGTCCAGGAGGGGCTGATGCGCCTGGTGCCGAAGCCCTCGCCCTGACGGGCGGCGGGCCGCGGAGTTCGGGAGCCTGCGGGCCGGCCGGACGTGACGAGCCGGCGGACGCGACGAGCCGGCGGGTCAGCGCTCGGCGATGGGGGTGTAGCGGCGCGGCGCGGCCCCGATGTAGAGCTGGCGGGGGCGGGCGATCTTGGAGTCCTGGTCGAGCAGCTCCTGCCAGTGCGCCAGCCAGCCGGCGGTGCGGGGGATGGCGAACAGCACCGGGAACATCTCGAGCGGAAAGCCCATGGCCTGGTAGATCAGGCCGGAGTAGAAGTCGACGTTGGGGTAGAGCCGGCGGGAGGTGAAGTACTCGTCGGAGAGGGCGATCTCCTCGAGCTTCAGCGCGATGTCGAGCAGCGGGTTCTTGCCGGTGATCTCGAACACCTCGTCGGCGGTGCGCTTGATGATCTTCGCCCGGGGGTCGTAGTTCTTGTAGACGCGGTGGCCGAAGCCCTGCAGCCGCCCGCCTGCGCCCTGCTTCACCGACTCGATGAAGGCCGGCACGTTCTCGATCGACCCGATCTCGGTGAGCATGCGGATGACCATCTCGTTGGCGCCGCCGTGGCGCGGCCCGTAGAGCGCGGCGCAGGCCGCCGCGCAACACGAGTAGGGGTCGGCGTGCGCCGAGCCGACCACCCGCATGGCCGTGGTGGAGCAGTTCTGCTCGTGGTCGGCGTGGAGGATGAACAGGATGTCGAGCGCCCGTGCCAGGGTCGGGTTGGTGTCGAAGCGGGGCTCGGCGACCTTCCACATCATCGACAGGAAGTTCCCGGCGAAGTCCAGGGAGTTGTCGGGGTAGACGAAGGGCATCCCGACGGAGAAGCGGTGGGCGGCGGCGGCCAGGGTGGGCATCTTGGCGATCAAGCGGATCACCTGGCGCCGGCGCGACTCGGGGTCGAAGATGTTCTTGGCGTCGAGATAGAAGGTCGACAGCGCGGCCACCGCGGACACGAGCATCCCCATGGGGTGGGCGTCGTAGTGGAAGCCCTCCAGGAACCGCTTCCGTACGTTCTCGTGGATGTACGTGTGGTACGTGATCTCGTGGCGCCACCCGTCGAACTCGGCGGCCGTCGGCAGCTCCCCGTGGAGGAGCAGGTACGCCACCTCGAGGTAGTTGGAGCTCTCGGCGAGATCCTCGATGGGATAGCCCCGGTACCGCAGGATCCCGGCGTCGCCGTCCACGAACGACACCGAGCTCTCACAGGCGGCGGTGGCGACGAAGCCCGGGTCGAAGAACCAGATCCCCGGCAGGAGCTTGCCCCACTCGCTCGCCTCCACACCGCCGTTGCGGATGGGGATCTCGAGCTGGTTGCCCGTCCGGTTGTCGATGATGGTGATGCTCTCGGCCACGCGGCTCGGACCCTCCTGTGACGTCCCGCCGCGATCCTATGGCGCGACCGAGGCGCCGGTCACCCCGGCACCCCGGCCGCGAGGGGGGGCAGCCCCCGGGTGGGGCGGCCGGGGAGGGGTGTGCACACGCCGGGGCGGTGCACCCGCGGCGCAGGACGGCCGGCTCGGCTATCCGGTGCCCACCTTGCTCGGCTATCCGGTGCCCACCTTGAGCGTGATGGCCGGTGCCGTGGACCCGGCGAAGTGCGCGTCCCCGGAGTAGGCGGCGCTGATCGCCCGCGTCGAGGAGGCGGGGTAGGACGTCGTGCACGTGGCCGTGCCGGCGTGCAGGGGCTGGGCCGCGCACGCTGGGACGGTCGTGCCGTCGTCCTGGAACGCGACGGTCCCCGACAGCGTCCCGGCGCCCGACAGCGACGTCGTCACCTGCGCGCTGAAGGTGACAGGACGCCCCGGGGAGGCGCGCACCGGCGAGGCCGTGACGACGGTCGCCGTGCTCGCCGCCTGCACCTGCACCGCCACGGTGCCCGACGCGATGGGCCCCGGGCCCGTCGACCGCGGGGACTCGGCCGTGACCTGGAGCGAGTACGAGGAGCCCGGCCGCACGGCGAAGACCGGCAGCGTCAGCGTGGTCGACCCCCCGGCGACGAGGTCGAGGGACCGCTGTCCCGGCACCGGGCTCGACGGCCCTCCCTGGAGCTGGGCCACGCCGCCCACCTCGACACCGTCCTCGTCCACGTTGCCCTGGTCGGCCACGACGACGCGGACGACGAGCGTGGTCGTCGGGGGCAGGACGCCCACCGTGGCGCCCGCCACCGCCGGCGGGTCGGTGACGATGGCGACGATGTCGAGCCGGTGCACGGGCGCGAACGACCGCAGGCCCATGACCCCCGCCACCAGTCGCGCCGACGCCGGCTCGTCGAGGTATCCGGGCCCCGGCAGCCATGACGACGCCGGGAGCACCGCGGACCCCGCGGCGTGCCGCATCCCCCGCCGGCACGCCCCCCACGACGCATCGGCGGACACCAGGGCGGCGCCCGCGGACGTGACGGCGGCCGTGGCCGCGGGCTCGTCGACCCTCCCCAGCCCCGTGCGCCCGCCGAGGACCCCTTCGAGCGCGCTGCGCAACGACGAGGCCGCCGTCGCCCGCAGGCTCAGGGAGTGGAGGCAGTCACGAGCCGACGCCGACGCCGGCTCGGGCGGGGTGATGGCGCCGAGCTGGCGGCGCTCCGCCGCGGTGTCGGACGCCAGCTGGTCGAGCGCGGCGAACAGCGCCACGCGGTCGAGCGTCGTGGCGGTGGCGAACAGGGACCGCATCGACGCCCCCGACGCGTCCGACCGCGCCACGACGGGCCCGGCCAGTGCGGCGTACCCGCGGTTGACCGTGCGCCGGTACGAGCCCGAGGCCGGGCCGATCTGCGCCACGGCGCTCACCAGCAGCACGACGACGACGGTGGCCAGTGCCAAGGGGACCGCCAGGCGAGCCAGCCGCCGCGCCCGCGCCCGGCGCCGCCCGAGCCGACGTCGCTCCCCGACCATCCAGTCGACCCTACTGGCCGCGCCGTCCACCCGACCTGGGGCGCGACCACCGGCCGTCGCCACGGCGGGCGCCGGACGGCGGTGCCGGGCGGCCGCCGGACGGCGGTGCCGGGCGGGCGGGCGGGCGGGCGAACGGGACGGGATGGGATGACGAAACCAGCTGCACCCGCGCCGCTACACTCGCCGCCCGTGCCCGACAGCACCCCCCCGGCACCGCCGTCCGTGCTCGGACGCGCCGACATCCGCAAGAAGAACCTCAAGAGGCTGACCCGGCGCCTTCGCCTCGCCGGCGTCATCACCCTCGCCGTGGTGCTGGTCGTCGTGGCATCCGCCTTCGGCTACTACGAGTACCGCAACCACCAGATCTCGCACGTCACCGTGGGTGGCCTCCAGGCGCAGCCGCCCTCGGGGGTGGAGAACATCGTCCTCGTGGGGTCGACGTCGCGCTGCGCCCTCAAGCAGCAGAACCCGGTGTTCGGCTTGTGCTCGCAGGGCGTCACCGGCGTGAACAGCGACGTGGTCATGATCCTCCACCTCGACCCCGCCAGGAAGACCGCCGCCATCCTGTCGATCCCCCGCGACCTGTTCGTCCCGAACGCGCGCTCCACGGGGGCCAACAAGATCGACGCCGCGCTGGTACAGGGCCCCCAGCAGCTGGTCAAGGCCATCCAGAACGATTTCGGGATCCCGATCCACCACTACGTGGAGCTGAACTTCGACAGCTTCCAGGGTGTCGTCAACGCGCTCGGCGGGATCAACATGTACTTCCCGGAGCCGGTCTACGACGCGTACTCGCAGCTCAACGTGCCGACGGTGGGTTGCCGCCATCTCAACGGGTTCCAGGCACTGGCGGTGGTCCGGGCCCGCCACCTCCAGTACAAGGGGCCGGGCGTGAAGAGCAGCAACCCCCGCACCTGGCCCCAGGACCCCGAGAGCGACCTCAGCCGCATCCGGCGCGACCACGAGTTCCTGCGCGTGCTCGGGGCCGCGGTGTCAAAGCGCGGACTCGGCAACCCGATCACCGACAACAGCCTCCTCGGGGCGGTGGCTCCCCAGCTGCAGGTGGACACGAGCTTCTCGCTCCCCTCGATGTTCGGGCTCGTGCTCGCCTTCCACGCCGTCAACCCGGCCACCGCCCCCCAGCGCACGCTCCCGGTCATCGTGTCGTCGAGCCTGCACTACTACTACGAGGGGTACGACTACGGGAACGTGGAGATGACCAGCCAGCCCGACGACACCCAGGCCATCGACGCCTTCCTCGGGCTGTCGGCGTCGAAGGACACCATGACGGGCAAGCCCCTCCCGGCGCCGGGCTCGTTCACGGTGTCGGTGCTCAACGGCACGGGTCGATCGGGGCAGGCCGGGCAGACGGCGTCGGCGCTGCAGGCGCTCGGGTTCAGCGTGATCGGGGCGGGCGACGCCCCGACGAGCAGCTCGGTCTCCGAGACGATCGTCTTCTACTCCTCGCCGAGCCACCTCGCCGCCGCCGAGCGCGTCCTGCACTCGCTGTCCGGCGCGGCCACCCTGGGACAGGGGCCGACGGCGAACGGCGCCGACGTCACGGTGGTGACCGGCTCGGACTTCTCGGTGAACGCTCCGACGTCCCCCTCGGTGGGCGGGACGTCGGGGACCTCGTCCTCGTCCTCCGCCGCGAGCTCGTCCTCGGGCACGTCGACGGGCTCGCTGGCGGCGCCCACCCCGCCGACCCAACCGCTGGCCCCGTTCGACCCCCGCTCCTGCACCGCGTCGGGCGGCGAGGGCGCCTGACCGGCGGTCAGGCCCCGGTCAACCCACCCCTCGGGCCGAGTCAGACCGGTCGATCAGCCCGGTGCCGTTCAGCCCGGCGTCAGCCCGACCGACGTCGTCAGCCGGCTGGCCGTCTTGCGCCACTGCACCGTGGGGGCGATGGCGGCGGGGTCGACCCGGCCCCGGTGCCGGTCGACGACTGCCAGCAGCGAGCGGATGGTGGCCGGCTCGAGCAGGTGGGGCACGAGCCCCAGGTCGAGGAGCTTGGTGTGGGCGGCGCGGTAGTAGTGCTCCTCCTTCTCCACCCGGGGGTCCTCCACGTGCTCGATGCGCACCTCGCCGGGGTAGGCCTCGGC